>JAOZLI010000462.1 GCA_029934915.1 Desulfocapsa sp.
CTCACTATTCTTCTTATTGTTTTGTTTGCTGGTTCCCAGTGCTGTCCAGGCAGATCTTACTGATTTGCCAGACATAAGCATCCCGAAAAACAAATACTCAAAGGAAGGGAAACTCGCAGCTGAACAGAGTGTAAAACTTTTTCAATCACAGGAGTTCCAGGAGAAATTGAGTTGCGAAAAGCACCGTCTTGAGCAAGAAGTGTTCAGTGAGGTTATCAGTCCAGTCGGGAGAAATCCCAGGAAGCAAAACGGTTCAGCTCTCCTTGCCACCGATGAGAAGCTATATCTCTTTTTGTCCAGTTCCATGCCGGATGAAACAGTCCACAATTATCTCCATTCCATAGCACAAATAAACTCCTCGGAAATATCTCCGGTGATGAAAGGAATGGTAAAAGGCATGGCAGACAAAAAAGCCAACTTGAGATATTTCAGCAGAATTTTAAAAAATGACCTTGATTGTAAGGATCAAAGAGAGCCACAAGGAGTTTGTTCACGGTTCAAGATTTCCATCAAGATGAATCCCACACTGTTTAAACGATTCGGAATAGATCAGGTACCAGCACTTGTTTATACCACAACGAACGAAACACTCGTTATCCGCGGCGATGCAAGCCTTGTATACCTTTTGGAAAAGATTAACAGCGAAGTCAAAAGTACAGGTCTTGGAAATCTGATTACAAACTTTCGGGAAAGACGATGAGTAGTGAGCAAAAAGAATCACCTGAAAGAGCAAGCTGTCCTGGATATATCGAAACAATCGCCATTGTTTTGTTGCTGCTTCTGCTTGCACTCTTTGGCTATGACAGAATGTTCGCTCAAAAAATCGTTGTTGTGGATCTCGCTGGATATTTGAGAACTCAGAAAGCTCTGCTTGCCGCCAAAGAGATCAGTGAGCAGCAATGGAAAGACAGTCTGGATCGTGTTGAGCAGATGCTAAATGACCAGGCAAGGAATAATCCAAACCACGTTGTTATCCTGAAAGAGGTGGTTCTGAAAAATGGACGGGAAATCAATGTTCAGTAGAGTCAAAAAGAGACTATCCGATATCAGTCTGAACCCTTATGAGAAGAGCCTGGCCCTGGCATTTCTGGCAGCTCTATTACTCGGATTATGGCTTCCACAACGCATTGCCGTTGCCACAAGTCCATCCCTTGAGCATAGAGTGTTTTTTCTTATTCACCCAAAAACAGGCAATATCGAGACAGGTGCTTATCTGGTCGTCAAACAGCATGACACATCCTTTATCAAACAAGGTTTAAACAAGGACACCGACAATCTGATGAAACAAGTAGGCTGCAGTCCCGGCCAATCCTTAACAAAAGATGTGGAGGGGCAATTCTTCTGCGATGATGAACTCCTGGGGAAAGCATTGATAACAGACAGTCATGGAAATCTGTTACCACAATTCAACTATAGCGGCACGGTACCGGATGACAGCTATTTCCTCATTGGTTCTCATCCTCGCAGCTTTGACAGTAAATACTTTGGTTTTATTCATTCAGATGACATTCTCCATAAAGCTGTACCGCTCTGGTAACCCAGCAAAATATGCCGGAGTTTTCCTGCTTGTTTGCCTGCTTACGTCTGCCATTACTG
>JAOZLI010000463.1 GCA_029934915.1 Desulfocapsa sp.
ATCACGTTAGCACCATCCTCTGCCAATCTTGAACAGTTGGCATGTTATTTCGGAAGCCAAAAAATGAAAGTTCAATGGCTCGAGCCTGGAAAACGGTTTCAGATTCAAGCTGATAGTGATCTTCCCACAGGCCGTTCCCGCTATAACTGTACAGCCCCTGACAAAGAGAGTGGCAGGTATTTCTGGTATAGCCAGCCATGGCTCAGACCACAGGCCCAAAAGTAACAAAGATTGTTTATCTATAAAATTTACAAAGAAGGAGTCAATATGACTACTAAAAGTTCTTTTGTTTCCGCTAGCCTTACAATTATGCTGTGCTCTTGCCTCTGGCTAAGCGCACCTGGCTTTGTCTGCGCTAAAAGTAATAGCCATGAAATCATGATACATGGCGGTGAAGTGAGTGACACCATAGAATATTTTAAGAGTCAAAACTTCTGGGGTGAAAATAGTCACGACAAAGATCTTGATGTTCCACGCATAATATTAGCCGTAACCAGTAAACGCTGGGAGAAAGAGTCGCAAAAGGTGCCTGTTCAGGTAAAAAAAGAACTTTTCTATCGTGCCATTGTTCCGCTTGTCCTTTTTGCCAATGAATTGATTATGGAGGAGCGAGAGGAACTTGTTATACTCAATAAAAAGCTAAGTGATGGAAAAACGCTGGATGCTGCAGAGCTAGCCCGTTTGCAAGGCATTGCCAGCAAATATGGTGTGCAGGATATTAAAGATCCAAATAAACAGGTTGCAGAACTGCTTGAACGGGTTGACGTTATTCCACCATCATTAGCCCTTGGACAAACTGCGTATGAAAGCGGCTATGGAACATCTCGTTTTGCGGTGGAAGGCAACGCTCTTTTTGGGCAGTGGACTTACAGCGGTAATGGTATGAAGCCTAAGGAGCATCGGGCAAGCAAAGGAAACTACGGAGTGGCCGCCTATGACTGGCCCTTTGATTCGGTGAGAAGTTATATGCAAAATCTTAACACCCACAGTGCCTATCAATCGCTTCGGGATAAAAGAGCATCCCTGCGAGAAGAGGGAAGGGATGTCACCGGTGTAGCTCTTGCTGAGACACTTGATAAGTACTCAGAAAGGGGCATGGAGTACGTAAAGACCCTGAAATCAATCATTAGGGTGAATAATCTGGCTATTGTCGACAAGGCATATCTCAGAGACGAAAACATTACCTTAATTGTTGGTGTGGGACATACTGACAAGATAGAAGAAACGGAAGCCAGGATTGCTGAATTGCGAGCATCCGGTGAACTAGACCGTATCATCAAAGAAATGCGACTTGAAAACGATAAATAATAACGGAGATCGTCTGTTTTGAAATCCTTGCTGACGCGTATCGTTAGAATCCTGATTATTATCCAGATCAGTTATCTGGTATTGATAAATATTGCCCTGAATCTGCCCCTGACGCAGACACTTTTGAATAGGATTGATCCGGAAATATTTGTTGTCACCTGGGAACGTGCCTGGTCACCGTATCCTTTTCGGGTCCATGCATATGGTGTTCTGACAAATGGCCAGGCAGGTTCCCTGCAATGGCAGGTCACCGGTTCAAAGGCCAGCGCCTCAATAGCCTTGTTCTC
>JAOZLI010000464.1 GCA_029934915.1 Desulfocapsa sp.
TTCATGGTTTTTCTCTTTCTTGCAAACATTTTGTCCTTATGCTATTTTCTGTTTTTAAAATTTTTAGGGAAAGTTTGGCCTCTAGATACCTATTCTCGTAATTTTCATATGGTAAAAGTAATCTTGTGAGTGAGAAGAAAACCATTTTTCTTCTTCGGCATGGAAAAACAGAATACCCGAATTGTTATATCGGTTCCCGGGATGTTTCGTTATCCACTGAAGGAAAGATGCAAATAGCAGGGCTACAAGGGGATATCCAGGCGCTGGGCGTTGATCATATTATCTCAAGCCCTATGCAACGTTGCCGCCAGACCTGTGAAATACTTTTTCCCGGCAGAGAATTTGAGTACGATGCAGATCTACGGGAAATTGATTTTGGTTCCTGGGAAGGGTTAACTTTTGCAGAAATCGTTAAGACAGATCCTGTCCTTGTGGATCAATGGGCGGAATGGTCGCTGGATTTCTGTTTTCCGGAAGGGGAGTCAATCGGCTGTTTTGTTGATCGTGTAAAAAAGGTTGGGAACCGTATCAGTCAGTTGCATGAAAAAAAGATATTGCTTGTTTGTCATGGTGGTGTTGCACGGGCTTTGCTTTGCCATTATCTCGGATTGGGGCCTGAAAACTATTTGCTCTTTCAATTGGAAAAAGGGAAGTTTTCCAGTATGGATTTGTATGATGGTTTAGGTGTGTTAACCGGGCTTAACTTAGGATAGCTTAAAAACAAAAAGAAAATATCGAATGTCGAACAAGGAATGTCGAATTACGAAGGAAAGGATCAAAATTGTTTATGAGCACGAAAGAATGACAAGCTTGTAAAAAACTAAGCTTTAGATGGCTAAGTAAAAAACTTCATATGCGAGGAACGTAAATTTACTGGAATGAGGCGTACTTAGGTACGTCGCAGTGACAGTAAATTTGCAGTGACGAAGCAGATGAAGAATTTTTACGACGCCATCAAAGAATAATATGATATGGCAAAAATAATTCTTATAACAGGTGGAGCCAGAAGCGGGAAAAGTGACTATGCACAACTTCGTGCAGAAGGCATTGCCGGCGAACATTTTTTTCTTGCAAGCTGTCCCGTAATTGATGAGGAAATGGCCGACCGGATTACTCGTCACAAACAGGATCGCCGAAACGGTTTATGGCAGACCATAGAAGAAGAACACGATCTGGCAGGGGTCATAGAAAAGCTTCCAAACGGTTCTGTTTGTCTTTTGGATTGTTTGACCTTATGGATTAATAACCTTATGTACCAGGCAGAAATGTCGAATGAGGAGTTCTCGGAAGATGTTGTGCGAGAATATACGTTACAGCTTCTTAACGCTGCTAAATCCTATACAGGTACTCTTCTGATGGTGAGCAATGAGGTCGGGATGGGAGTTGTGCCTGATAATCCTGCTGCCCGAAAATATCGTGATTGTGTCGGGCGTTGTAATCGGTTGATAGCTGCAGATGCAGATGAAGTTATTTTGGTGAGTTGCGGTTTACCTCTCTTTTTAAAGGGTGTCTGAAGACACGGCCTTAATTAAACAAATAATGTAACTATTCAGCTCAACAGAATTTACGCTGAGTGTAGGGGACAGATTTTAT
>JAOZLI010000175.1:0-3304 GCA_029934915.1 Desulfocapsa sp.
CCTATGGTTTCACGGGCTTGTTCCGTCCCCTTTTTAAGATCTTCTTCCACACCACTGACTCGCAGGGCACAGGCAGCATTTACACAAAAAAGATCAGCCACCGGGGTGTCATCCTGGCCGCCTAGAACATCCATGATAGCAGCCACGTTGCCCTGGGCATCTTTTTTGCTCGCAATCTCAGCAAAGGAATGTTGTTTAATACCAAAATCAGCTGGTGTCAGGGTGTAGGTTTCTACGCAGCCATGGCGTAATTCAACAATTTGGGTGGGACCACATACCGATACTTCATCAATACCTAGAGATGGATCATGTTCACTGCTCATGCCGTAGGGACTCATGGCGGCTTTGGTGCCTGTACCGCGTAACACCTCTATGAGTTGCGGGCAGATTTCTGGAGCATAGGCACCAATGACGATGGAGGTGGTCTTGGCACATGGCTTTGTCAGTGGACCGATAATATTAAAGGTGGAAGTAAAGCGCATGGACGTAATCAGTCGACCCCAGCCTGCCTGAAGAAAGGCTTCACCCGGTAGATAACAGATGCCGTGTTCTTCCAGACATTTTTGAGCCATGGCCAAAGGTGAGGAGATGGATAGCCCCATAATCTCAAGAATATCAGTGGCACCGGATACGCCTGTAACTAAACGCGCCCCCTTTTTGGCGACCTTAACTCCGCAGGCTGCTGCAAGAAAAGAGGCCGGGGTTGAAACATTGATGGTCTTGAGTGCATCTGAACCGGTCCCGACAATATCACAGCATTCTTCTGGAAAATTCGGACTGATAGTGGCAGTATCATACTCGTAGAGCGCATCCCAAACCCCGCATAATTCGTCCAGTGTGGCTTTCTTGGCCAGGTGGGCTGCGAGAAAGGCGCCCTGTTGTAATTCCGGCTGTTCATTTAAAATAACCTGGCGATATGCCTCCTTGCAGGCTGCCCGCTCCATGTCCTTTCCCGCCACAAGCTCACCGATGAGCCTGCCAAATGTACGCATCTTTTCTTCGTTATAGTTCATGATTATTTAATTTCTGTTCCTTATTATAGTTTTGAACTCACTTGAACTGGCTGGCTTTTTCAGGGCTTCAGGAACCTGCTCAAGATTTATCACCTTAGTGATCAGGTCATCAACGACAACACTCTCTTTTGCCATTAAATCCAGTGCCCTTTCCATATCTGCAGGCAGACAGCCATAGGAACCATGGAGTGTCTGTTCCAGTCGATGGATACGGTTATAATCGAGGTGTAGGGGATTGTCATCACGATTCAGGCCGGAAAAGAGCAGCATATGTCCTCCGGGTTTGAGGTGTGCCAGTCCATCAGAAACTGCTGCAGGATCGGAACAGGCCAGGAACACCAGTTCAACCTGGTTTTGAGGGTGATTTTGAACAAACAGCTTCTGACGTGCTGGATCAGGATCTCGTACTTCAATTTGGCATTGGGGCCATTGGTGTTCAATTAATCTGGCAGCGAGGGTTCCCATAAGTCCTGCACCGTAGATGCAGACAGATTCGGGCGGCTGTGTAATCATGGCAAGACTGTGAATAACACAGCCAAATGGTTCTGCCATGCAGGCCTGTTGCCAGTTGAGGCCAGGTGGGATTTCTATAAAGATGGCTTTGTCAGCCAGTGCTGAAGGAAGAGAGAAATGGTGTTGATAGCCGCCGTCGAGGTGGAGACCAAAGAGTTGGATCTCTTCACAGAGATTGGCTTGACCCTGGTGGCATAAGGAACATTGTCCACAGCTGATGGCGGGCCAGATTACAACCCGTTTTCCTGTCGTGAGAAGAGTGCCGCAGAATTCATGCCCCGGTACAAGGGGGAGTCTCATGCTACCTGGTGGGGCCCAAAAACCTTTTCGATCCGTGGCACAGATACCACAGGCTGCAATGTCAAGAAGGGGGATAAGCTTAGAAGCTGTTTTGTCATGAACTAGCTTGGCCCGGCCCGGTCCGCTGAGAAGGATTTTTGTGTTGGGGATTGTCATTGTTTTAAATAACCATGGCCTGAATTTGTTCTCCTGTTTGCCAAAGCGTGACCTGATGATTCCCAAAATCAAGGGAGTAGGATCGTCCGGCTGCCAGTTTGAAATCAGCCTCATCCTCCGGGAAAACAAAAACAGAAAATGCTTTTCCGGCAAGGCTGTACATAAGATGAAGGGTGTCACAATCCCCCAGTTGGCATTTGGCTGCAGCCAATAGTTTAGCTCCCTCGGGAACCGTTGGTGGCTTAACAGCGTAGCCCAGTTCTCTGAGAGAATAGGATTCAAGATCAAGGAGTGCAGAACTGGTGCATCCCTTGGTACCATGACTCAGGTGGTCTGATATGGCCAGTTGTCCTACCGTGTCCATGGAAGCAAAAGAGCCTTTCTCGGAAGCAAGTGGAAAGAGAAAGAAGATTAACATGGCCGCAATGGCAAGGGCAGGTGCTGCGATTTGTCGAAGTCGCCCTGATTTTCTGAGCCAGCGAGTACTTCCACGCATATTTTGATCCAGCCGCTCCTGAAGACGTGCGGGAACCTCAAGCTGTTCGAAACTGTTGTGGAGTTTTTGTTCAAGGGTCTGATCGAGAGCAATAATCTGCTGACATTTCTCACAGTCGGCTAGATGAGCACGGATTGCATCGGTCATCTCGTCTGATTCGTGATCTAAAAACCATTGTCTGAATGTTTCGCATGTCATGGCGCCACCTCTTGTTTTCCATTACTCGCTGATATACCCATTTTCGGATGTAATGGAATAATCTTTGTCTGTTCTTTTTCTCGTACCGCTAGTTGCAGCATTGCCTTCTTAAAATGATGTCTGGCTCGGGACAGCCGTGACATCACAGTTCCCATGGGTACTTCCAGCGTTTCGGAAATTTCCTGATAACTCATATCTTCCATAAAATAGAGAAGCAGCGGTGTTTTGTACTTCTCGGGCAGAGCGGAGAGGATCTGCTGTACTTCGGTCGCAGCTTCTTTACGTTCCATATCCAGGAGATGCTCCGCACCTGCATAGCGATCAAGCAGGTGTAGATAGGCCTCGTCATCCACCAGGAATGGCTGTTTATTTCTCTGGCTCTGTTCACGAAAAAAATGACGTCGCAGGATGGTGAGTAACCATGCCTTACATTTACGTTTTTCACGAAGAGTGGAGAAACTTTTATAGGCGGAATACATGGTTTCCTGCACCAGATCTTCCGCGTCATAGCTGTTTCCCGTATAACGAACGGCCATGTTATAGAGAAGGCGCACGTGGGGAGCGGTCAGTTCCTGGAACTCTTTTCGGTTGCGAAATCCAAACATAATTACTTGTTTAATGCATCAAA
>JAOZLI010000175.1:3404-5617 GCA_029934915.1 Desulfocapsa sp.
AGTATCCCCATGCCAAAGGCAAAAACAAAGAGAAGGCTGGCGCCAAGGATTGCATTACCGGTGGAGGCTACATAGGCCAGTAACACACCAAGAACAGGAGCTGTGCAGGGGCCGGCCACCAGACCGGAGCTGAGCCCAAGAATAAATGTTGGAATCAGGCCCGCTTTTTTACCACTCTCTTTAGGTACAAAGATTGGTAGAGAAAAAACATCCAGCATGCTCAGACCCAGCAACAGGATAATATTTCCAACCAGTAGAAAACTCCATGGGCTGGAGTTGAACTCGCCAAACAATCTTCCGCTTAAGGCTGCAAAAACGCCCATGGCGGCGTAGGTTACGGCAATCCCTACCACATAGACAACTGCCAGAAGAAAGGCTCTGCGTCTGGAACCACCAATATTTGAAGAACCGATATAGCCCACCGTGATTGGAATCATGGGGTAGATACAAGGCGTCAGGCTCGCAATGAGCCCTCCAGCAAAAGCTGCCACAAAGGCCATGGCTATGGAGGTTTGCAAGTATCCGTTTAATCCGTTAATAAAAGCTTCCATTTCTTTGATCTCTTTGTCGTGTAGTCAAATGCTCGATGGACGATGATTGAAACCCTGAAAGACAGTGATGCCTTTCAGGGCTTTTCCATATTCTTTAGCCGGTGATATTAGTGATGAGCTTCTGCAACAGGTGCTTCACCAACTTTACGGGCAAGAAGATTTTTGGCAATGTCCTGATCTTCATCCCAACCGGCCTGAGCAAGCTCTTTGGCACTCACACCATCAATGCTGACGGTGTCAAATTCCACCATATTGGCGATGGGGTAGAGCCAGCCACTGATGGTGGCATTCTTGCCCTTCAGGAGTTTGTGGCCACGGATCACATCATGACCCACCGCATTGTCAATAATTGACCAGTAGGAACCATCCGCAGTCTTCAGGCCGAGGGCATGGTGGGCAAAGAGATTACATTGGGCATTGGCACCGTTTAGTTTCTTCAGGCTGCAACCAACGCAGACCAGCTCGCCGGTGATTGACATCTTGTCCAGTCCTTTATCTGCCTTCCAGCCACCAGCTACGCTGAGTTGTACCATCGCCAGTAATGCAATTGCTGTCATAAGAAAATGCTTCATATCTGTATTTCTCCTTGGAAATTATTGTTTAGTTAAAAGTTTGCAAAAAATAACGGTGTGCACGCCATTATGTGTTGTTAGTTATGTAGAGCAGGGTGGCGCTCGTTTTATTCCCTTTAAGGAAACTTTTTATAAAATTTCCCTAAAAGGGTTCTGTTTGGCCCATCGCAGGATAAAAAACCAGCTTGATTGCACCCGCTTCGTTATCAAAATATTTTGCGGCGTACATAGCTTCCCGGAGGGTTGCCAGAGAATCCGCTGTAAAGTAGATGCGCTCAAGTAAATGCTCTTGATTTCCTTCTTTTTTGTACAGATTATGCTGGAATTCCACCATGCCATTTTCCATATCTTTAAGAGTGTAGTTCACAGAATATGGGTGCTTATCAAGTGAATAGGTTTGAGATCTTGTATTGTCGCCAGTATCTGGAAGAATGACCGGTCTGATCATCTGGAAGCCCCATTTCGGAACCAGCGTGTCCTGTACAAAACGCTCAGTCACAAGATCTGCAACTTGTAATGTGCCTTTTTTATTAGCATCAAAGGTGAATTTTAGGTCCATGGCCTGGCCCTGTACATCTATGATCATACCGAATGTGCCAAGCTGCTGCAGAAAGGAGACATTGTTGATGGCAAAGAATAGATAGCCGAGCTTGTTTCCCTTGGCATCTTTGACGGTTATGTCGAGGTTACTTGGGAATGATCGGTTTTCCGGTAGTTGTTTGTATTGTAAATCAAATGAATATTGGTCTCCATTTTTATTGGAGAACGGAAAGTTGATTGCTGTTTTTCCTTCCCCGAGATCACTGAGCTCGAGTGTTTTGTGGGTATCGAAATTTTTCCCGGAAATGGACAGATCAAATGTGGCTGTTTTTGCTATGGCCATAGTGGTGCAAAAGAAAAGTGTTAGCAGGCCAAGTGACAGAGTGAAAATGGACTTCATGGGTATCTCCTGAATAAAAGTAAATTGAATATATGATGAATAGAGCAACACTCGCGAGGTGTGGTATTGAAGAGCGGGGGGCTGTGGATTTTATTCCATTTTTTTAAGGTGGCCTCGAAAAAAAATGGTATGTTCAGGTGTTGTTAGTAC
>JAOZLI010000465.1 GCA_029934915.1 Desulfocapsa sp.
GTCAACAGATTGACAGATGCTTCCTTATAATGAAAGGGTATAAAAACCAGTCCCTTGCTAATTCGATCCGTTATCCTGACAGCTAGTGTAATACTGCCACGTCTTGAACTGGCGCGTACCATTTCCTTATCCTCAAGCTGTAATGCTTCAGCATCTGCTGGATTCATTTCAACAAAGGAAGAAGGTGCAGAGCTTTCCAACACCTCAGAACGCCGAGTCATTGTCCCTGTATGATACTGATAAAGAACTCGTCCTGTGGTCAGAACCAATGGATATTCGGCATCGGGTGTTTCTTCAGGTCCAGTCCAGGTAACAGCTGAGAGGAAGCCTTTTCCACGTGGGAAAGAACCGATATGTAAAACCGGGGTTCCAGGATGATCCTTCTCAGGACACGGCCAGACCAGTCCTTCTTCTTCAATTCTGTCATAACTCATACCGGCCATAGCAACCCAGCATTGAGTAATTTCGTCGAAGACCTCACTCGCTAAAGGTGGCACAGTATGATAAACAGGGTCGGAATAGACATTAAATCCGCGATTCCCAGTGCCAAGAATACGATTACTAACCATATTGATGATGGTCAAATCATCTCGTGCATCTCCTGGTGGAATCAAGGCTCGACGAACACGCTGCACTTTTCTTTCTGTATTGGCAAATGTTCCATCTTTCTCGGCAAACACTGCAGCTGGTAAAACAACATCAGCTAATTCTGCAGTTTCAGTGAGGAAAATATCCTGTACCACCAGACATTCGAGCTTTTCAAATGCCTTTTTTACATGGTCACTGTTAGGATCACTTAGAATGGGGTTCTCACCCATTATCCAGAGTCCGGCAAGTTTACCCTCAGATATTGCATCGGGCATTTCAGTAGCCATTAAACCAGGTTTATCGGATAGTGGCGTATCCCAGAGTTTTTCAAACTTTTCACAAACTGCTTTATCGTTTGATTTCTGGTAGCCGGGAAAGAAATGGGGCAAACAGCCCATATCACTTGCACCCTGTACGTTATTCTGTCCACGTAAGGGGTTCAAACCAGCACCAACTTTTCCGAGGTTTCCGGTAATCATAGCAAGATTTGCCAGGGCATACACATTTTCAGTACCTGAAGTATGCTGGGTAATCCCCATAGTATAATAGATTCCTGCACGCTCACCTGCGGCAAAGACTCTGGCAACGTCTCTAATTATATCTGCTGCAACACCAGTAATTTCTTCGGCCCATTCTGGAGTACAATCCTTAATCGCCTCTTTAAAGGCATCAAGATTTTCTGTACGTTCTGCAATATACTCTTTATCTTCAAGACCTTCTTTTATGATCACATGACAAAGACTGTTGATGAGTGCACCATCAGTACCAGGACGCTGTTGCATCCAATGGTCGGCAGAATCGCAGAGTTTAATCTTTCGTGGATCTGCAACAATCAGCTTTGATCCTTTTTTGGCTGCTGCAAGCATGCGCAAACCGATAATAGGATGCGTCTCTGTAGTGTTCGAGCCAATGACCAGCATAACATCACTTTCGAGAATGCCATGGATGGTATTTGTCATTGCGCCAGAACCAAGTACTGTGACCAGACCGGTCACCGTTGG
>JAOZLI010000176.1 GCA_029934915.1 Desulfocapsa sp.
CAATTAATCTCAACCTTGAAATCTGGCGACAGAAAGACAGCCAGAGCCAGGGTGATTTTGAAACTTACCAGTTAGATAACATTTCAACGGATATGTCTTTTCTTGAAATGTTGGATGTCCTCAACGAAAAGCTCACTCGAGAGGCCAGGGAACCAGTAGCCTTTGATCACGATTGCAGGGAAGGCATCTGCGGTATGTGTGGTGCAGTGGTTAATGGTATTGCACATGGCCCGGAACCGGCGACAACACTTTGCCAGTTGCACATGCGACACTTTAAAACTGGCGACACCATAGTTATCGAACCGTTTCGTTCCCGTGCCTTTCCCATCCAGAAAGATCTTGTTATTGACCGAAGTTCTCTCGACAGAATCATACAAGCTGGCGGGTATGTTTCTGTAAACACCGGTGGAACTCCAGATGGTAATGCAACACAAGTCCCCTCCCCCATTGCCGAACTGGCCATGGATGCGGCCGCCTGCATAGGTTGCGGAGCCTGTGTTGCCAGTTGCCCCAATGGTGCAGCCATGCTATTCACCGGAGCAAAAATAACACAACTCAGCCTCTTGCCACAGGGAAAAGCAGAACGTAAAGAACGTGCTCTTGCCATGGTTAATGCCATGGATAACGAAGGATTTGGAAACTGTACAAACGAGCGCGAATGTGAAGCAGTATGTCCAAAGAGCATCTCAATCAGGAATATTGCCAGAATGAACAGGGAATTTGTTAAAGCCTCTTTCTTTTAGGACTCGGGCTCAGCAAACAACAGACAACCGCCACCATTAAATATGGTGCTTGGTGTTGCGTCATCCATACCAAAACGTATAAAATTCAGGCTAAACAACGTATCGGTGAGTAGCAGTTGAATGGGAGGGTACTCAAGGCGAAGAAACTCACTCAAGGTGAAGGTCTGCAGGTGATTGCGCCCTTTAAATATTTTAGCATCCCTGTAGGTATGTGAAAGAAAGAAACTAAACGCCAGCGGTTTTGCAAAACCTTCCAGAATTGTACCAGTAAGGCGCACAGAAAGATTTGCTCCGCACTCCAGGATTTGCTGGCTGGCAATCTCTGCCAGCAGGACATTACTTTCAAGGGTAACAGATTTACGCACATCATTCACATACTCCACAGGAACAACAGTAAAATCCTGCGGCATGAAAAATGAACTGATTTCCGTTAACGATTCCACAAAATCGTCGGTAATTACTTGTGACTGCTGATTGAGCCTCACGCCTGTTTTGCAGCTTGCCCCGGTATTCACAATATTTTCCTCATCATGTTATGAACCAGTTGCTTTAATATTCGTAAATATCAACGGTCTATGTCAAATATTGTATTTACGAATTCATCATAAGTATAGCACGAACAAAATAAAAATAGAAATATGACAATGAATATACCGGTTCGACAACAGACTTGCTTGACTCTGCACGCCATAATAGTTGACACTATACGCCAACCATAAGACCTCAAAACCCTTTGATCGACCCGACGATGATAAAGACATATCAACAATGCAAATCGAAAATCTCATAATTGGTGCAGGACCTGGCGGCCTTGCCTGTGCAAAAGTATTAGCTGAACACGCCAAAAACACACTGGTCCTTGAAAGAAAATCAGGTATTGGTGCTAAGGTGTGTGCTGGTGGCATTACCTGGAGCGGCCTTATCAGTCGGGTTCCAAAAACGCTTGCCGAGCAGGCATTTTGTAAACAGGTCATACAAACGCCCTTTCAAAATATTACCATCGAAGAAAAAACTCCGATCATTGCCACGGTCAATCGAAAAAAACTTGGCCAGATGATGGCAACGCAGGCACGTGAAGCAGGGGCTGCAATCAGAACCGATGCCATTGTTCGAAAAATTGACACCAATTCGGTCATTGTACAGGACAAGAAAACGAAAAAGACAGAAACGATTACCTTCACAAATCTTATCGGAGCCGATGGGTCCAGCTCCCTGGTACGAAGACACCTGGGGCTAAAAAATGAAAATTCAGGAATCGGAATAAACTATTTTGTAGCTGGAAAATGCTCAAAGATGGAATGGCACCTTAACAACAAACTCTTTGCCAACGGATATGCATGGATTTTCCCTCACGCTGAAACAATCTCCATTGGTGCATACGCCCCGAAAAAGAGTATGAACCCAGGAGATCTCAAAAAAGCACTTCTCCTATGGGCAGAGAAGCAGGGTTATTCACTGCATAAGGAACAAGCCAGGGCTGAATATATCAACTTTGATTTCCAGGGCTGGAATTTTGGGAAGACCTTCCTTGTGGGAGATGCTGCGGGTCTGGCCTCTGGCCTCACTGGCGAGGGCATTTACCCTGCTATTATTTCAGGGGAACAGGTGGCAAGAACCATAATAGATCCGAATCATAGCAGTAAAGTGATGGATCAACTGGTGCAGAAACATACAAAGCACAGTAAAATGGTAGAGCTCAGTGGAAAAAACGGAATTCTAAACGCAATACTGGCAGAACTGGTGACACTGGCATTGCGATCAGGTATATTGAATTTCAAGAAATTGGAAATGGCCATTTAACTATCCTACCCTTTTAGCCTATACAGCCTTTATGACAGCCCAAAAATCGAAAAAGACATTATTTATCAATATTGCATTTGTAATATCATTAATCGGAATCCTTCTTTTCCTGTTTAAAGCGCCGGAAATAACCACACCGAAGCTTCCCCATGATGACGATCACAATCGTTTCTTTTCCATGAAGAAGAAAGCCGCAGGGAAACTATGCGTAGAGTGTCATTCCGTTGAAGACACAGAAGAAATCCATAAGGAGACCACTCCCAACACAAATCGCTGTTTGTTCTGCCATAGGCGTGATTAGGACGTTAAAGTTCTACTTACCATTTCAAACACATCGCCGGACAAACCATCCTTCTCGACGATTCGCTGGAGTTGCTGTTTCATAAGATCCTGCCGTGCACCGTCATATCGTCGCCATGCGGCAAAGGGTGAAGTTAAACGTGATGCAATTTGCGGATTTTTCGAATCAAGCGTTACTATCTGGTCAGCCAGAAACGTATACCCTTCCCCGTTACCAGCATGAAAGCAGAAATGATTACCGCCAAAGGCTCCGATTAACGAACGAATTTTATTAGGATTTGACAGAGAAAACGCGGAATGCTTCATCAGGTTCTTAACGTTGCCAAGCGTTGCGGGAAGGCTTGAACTTGCCTGTAAAATAAGCCATTTATCCATGACCAACTGATCGTCTTTCCATTTTTCATAAAAATCGGCCAGCAGCTCCTGACGTAGCTCAATATCACAATGCACAACTGCTGCCAGGACAGCAATCACATCCGTCATATTGGAACCGTGGTGGTATTGTTCTTGAGCAAGTCGTATATCTTTTGCGTCCACCACCCTTGCAGCAAGTAGAGTCGAAAGACAGATATTTTTGAGTTTTCGCTTCCCCATGGCGTCGGGACTCAACTCATATTCCCCATCAATTGTATTCTCTCGGACGACGGATCGTAGATTTTCTGCACAGGCAACGGCCAGTTCCTGACGGACAAATGTCCTTGCCTGGTGCAAAGCGTCGGGATCAATCACATCCATCTGCTGGGCTAGATAACTCTCTTCAGGTAGCGTCAGAGCCATGGCCAGCAATGATCTATCACTCGTTGTATCGAGCAAAATTGTCTGCATAGCATCGAGATATAAGGGATCAAGCTTTGCTTCCTCTCCCTTCTGAAAAGTTGCTGCCAATTCAAGAATCACCGATTCACTCATGCGAAAACCTGCATCCCAGCGATTAAAAGGATCGGAATCGTTTGCCATCAGAAAAGCTAACTGTTCGCTGGTCTGCCACTGCTTTATTTTCACGGGTGCTGAAAAGCCACGCAGCAGGGAAAGTGTTGGTTTCTCCGGTAAATCTAAAAAAGAGAAGGTCTCTTTTTCCTTTCGTAACTGCAGAAGTGTATTTTCCGTGCCCATATCGTTACCACTGGAATTAACCAGTCCAAAGGCAACGGGAATATGAAAGGGCTGTTTTTGTTCCTGCCCGGGCGTTGCAGGACAGCTTTGCGAGACAGTCAGCAGATATTCATGTTTTTCTTCGTTCCACTCTTCTTCCACCGCAAGTGTTGGTGTTCCCGACTGTGAATACCAGCGTTTAAATTGTTCAAGATCGATTCCGGATGCATCGGCCATTGCTGCTGCAAAATCATCACAGGTCACTGCCTGTCCATCATGACGCTGAAAGTAAAGATCCATGCCTTTTCTAAAATTATCAACGCCCAGCAGAGTATGCATCATACGTATAACTTCTGCGCCTTTGTTATACACTGTCGCCGTATAAAAGTTATTGATTTGCACGTAGGAATCCGGCCTGACAGGATGAGCCATGGGTCCTGCATCTTCACGAAACTGAAAATTACGCAAAACCCGCACGTCATCAATGCGCTGGACTGCCCTTGAATTCATATCAGAAGAAAACTCCTGATCACGAAAGACAGTCAGCCCCTCTTTTAAACTCAGCTGAAACCAGTCTCGACAAGTAACCCGGTTTCCCGTCCAGTTATGGAAATATTCATGGGCAATCACCCCTTCCACTCTCAAAAAATCCTGATCGGTCGCGGTCTCTTGTGAGGCCAGAACATATTTTGAATTAAAGACATTCAGGCCCTTATTCTCCATGGCTCCCATATTAAAATCATCAACGGCTACAATCATATAGGTATCAAGGTCATATTCCAGGCCAAATACGTCCTGATCCCAGCGCATGCTTTTCTTTAACGATTCCATGGCATGACCGCATTTATCCCGGTTTTTTTCCTGCACAAAAATATGCAGGTCGATATCCCGCCCCGAACTGCTTGTAAAGCTATCCTCTATTCGTACAAGATCACCGGCCACCAGGGCAAAAAGATAGCTGGGCTTGGGAAAGGGGTCTTCCCACACTGCGTAATGACGACCATCTGCAAGCTCGCCTGCCTTCATAAGGTTTCCATTGGAAAGCAATACTGGACAACTCTTTTTATCCGCTTCAATTCTCGTGGTAAAACGACTCATCACATCCGGACGATCCGCATAGTAGGTTATTTTTCGAAAGCCCTCTGCTTCACACTGGGTACAAAAATTCCCACTCGACCGATACAATCCTTCCAGAGCCGTATTTTTATCGGGGAAAATTCTGGTCGTAACTTCCAGAACAAATGAATCAGGTACCTTGAAAAGAGTAAGTCCTTTATCACTTACTTCATACTGTTTGCTTTCAAGACTGTTGCCATCAATGCTTATCGCCTGTAATTCCAGATCCTCACCATGTAAAAACAGATCATTCTTTTCCTGATCAGACCCAGGATTTTTAGAAAAACTACTTCGAACGCTAACAACGGTTTCTTTGTCACCAAGGTTAAAATCAAGGAAAACATCTTCTATCAGATAGACGGGAACCTGATAATCTTTTCTATGGATGGTATTATGATTTGTGTTTGACATGATTTTTCCTGTATAGTGTATGCTGGAGTTGACAATTGTATTCACTCCAGATTATTTTCATAAAACAAACAACTTTGATGGTATTGTAAAAAGACCACACTCACCATGAAGGGCATGAAGAACATGAAG
>JAOZLI010000466.1 GCA_029934915.1 Desulfocapsa sp.
AACGCTATAGTCTTCAAAACCCTGTACAACCACCGTATATTCAGGATCTTCGATGATATCCACCCGAACAAGGGTGTCTGCCCGGTCAATGAGTTTCCGGCAATCAGGGCTGAGGTGCATCAAGCGGAATTTTTTACCGGCGAGTTTGTATTTCCTGGCAAGTTTATTGATGGCCTCAATCCCTGAGTGGTCCGCAACCCGTGATTCGCCAAAATCAACAACCACCTCATCGGGATCATTGTCCACATCGAATTTGCTGTTAAATAACTGCACCGAGCCGAAAAAGAGTGGCCCGAAAATTTCATAATACTTCACTCCATTTTCATCGATACGTTTTCTGGCCCGAATTCGTAACGCATTTTCCCATGCAAAGACAAGGGCAGAAACTATGACACCGGCAATCACAGCAATAGCAAGGTCATACATCACGGTGGTGATGGTCACAAGAAGGATCACCAAAGCATCGGAAAGGGGAATTTTATCCAAAACGCTAAAAGTCGACCAGGCAAAGGTCCCCACAACCACCATAAACATGAGCCCCACAAGGGCTGCAACAGGAATCATTCCAATATAGGAAGAGCCGAAAAGGATAAATGCAAGCAGAGACAAGGCGGCGACAATCCCGGATAAACGTCCGCGGCCGCCAGATTTAATATTAATAATGGACTGCCCGATCATTGCGCAGCCACCCATTCCGCCCATGAAACCGTTTACGATATTTGCAGTGCCCTGGGCAATACTCTCCTTATTGGCATTACCATGGGTATTGGTCAATTCATCAATAAGGTTTAAGGTCATGAGGGATTCTATCAAACCGATGGCAGCAATAATTGCAGCATAGGGGGCAATGAAGAAGAGCGTTTCAAGATTCAAGGGAATCATCGGGACATTAAATACCGGTAAACCGGCTTCGATGCCAGTTCCCCCCTTTGCCTGCACAAAGGATAAGACTGTTTCGGTATCGATTCCAGCCCAAATAGCCAGCATGGTAACTGAAACAATGGCTACAAGTGCTGCTGGAACTTTGGTGGTTACCCTGGGAAACATATACAAAATAGTCATGGTCAGAGCAACAAGGCCAAGCATGGTATAAAGTTTAGAGCCCTGCATCCACACCCCATCGACCTTAAACATACCGAGTTGAGCAGTGAAGATCACAATGGCCAGGCCATTCACAAATCCCATCATCACCGGATGAGGAATAAGACGCACAAATTTACCAAAGCGAAAGACGCCTGCCATTATCTGGATGGATCCGGCAAGAAGTAAGGTTGCAAAGAGATACTGTAACCCTGCACCATCTCCTCCCATCTCCGTTCCAATCTTGACAAGAGACACCATAACAATGGCAGTTGCCCCAGTGGCACCAGAGATCATGCCTGGACGCCCCCCGATGATGGAGGTAACAATTCCCATCATAAACGCGCCATACAAACCAACAATTGGGGAGATACCTGCGATAAAGGCAAAAGCAACTGCTTCAGGTACAAGGGCGATGGCCACGGTAAAGCCAGACAGAACATCATCTTTAACTGAAGCGGCTTTTGCTTCAATCCATTTATATCTTTTCATATTAAATT
>JAOZLI010000177.1:0-3448 GCA_029934915.1 Desulfocapsa sp.
AAAGTACGTGATGATCTGACACTTGCAGGTTTCACGACTCTTTTGCAATCAGGTCTGTATCTGGATGCCCGGCAGGGATGCAGTATCGGTGAATTACTCTCCGGCTTACCCGGTTTTACAGAAGAGTATATTGCAGCAAATGTACAGACCATTTTTTATAATGGTCTGCCAGCGGATGACCTTGCTCAGCAGCTCAAGGGCGAAAGTGGGGTGGTTGCTGTTTCTGCCGCTATGCCTGGTCTTGCCGGGGCCATTTTTCGTAAAGGTGGCTTTCATGCCTCTCTGCGGACATCTGCTGCGGCTCTCCCGGAGAGTGATAACACTGAGCAACCTATCAGGATTCGTTTAAAACTTTTTAATATGATAGCAAAAGATCGAGGTGTTCCGATTCTTCATCAGGGCTGTGTTGTTTTCGCGGCTGATCTGCGTAAGTTTCTAAGCTATCGTGCTCAGCTTGCGGATAATATCAGCCATGCTGAGGTCGACCAGGTCAGCCTTGATACAAAACATCTCGTAACATTTTTGGATTCTACGCAATATATTCATCTCTCTATCAGAACAAAAATATGAAAAGCAACGGCCTGAAAGATATGCTTGGGAGGGTGCGATTAACACCTGTTGACGAAGCACAGTCTCTTCTTTTACGAAAGCTTTCCCCTC
Source organism: Desulfocapsa sp. (assembly GCA_029934915.1). GTDB lineage: Bacteria > Desulfobacterota > Desulfobulbia > Desulfobulbales > Desulfocapsaceae > Desulfocapsa. Next base: position 661 of record JAOZLI010000177.1, read on the forward strand.
TTATTCCATCGACCATATCCTGTACCCTAACAGAAGCACTGAACCGGGTAACAGCTCATGATATCCTTTCTCCCGAGGACCTGCCTCCCCATCCGCGTTCCACCATGGATGGATTTGCCATACGTGCAGAAGATAGCTTTGGTGCAACGAGTACTATGCCTGCCTATCTGACAATTGATGGCGAAGTGAAGATGGGTGAAATGCCCACAGGCAGGGTGGAAAAAACCAAATGCTATCGTATTGCCACGGGTGGTATCGTGCCGGAGGGAAGCGATGCGGTGATGATGTTCGAACATACCATTCCCGTTGATGAACAGATGATTGAGGTGGTGAAAAGTATTGGCGTTGGAGCCAATGTTATCAATCGGGGGGATGATATACAGAAGGGCGGTCTGGCGTTGCCCGCAGGACATCAGCTGCGTCCTCAGGATCTTGGTCTGCTTGCCGGGCTTGGTATTCAGGAAATTGAAGTTTTTGCAGAACCCAAGGTTGGTATTCTCTCCACGGGAGATGAAATTGTTCCTTACGCAGAGTCACCGCCGGCCGGGAAAATTCGTGATATTAACGGAATTACGTTGGCCGCTGCATGTGAAAGCCAGGGGGCTGTGGCCACCGATTATGGAATCGTTTCGGACGAGGAAGAATCGTTTCTGGGCACTGTTAGAAAGGCCACTGAGGAAAATGATATTGTCCTGTTTTCGGGGGGGAGTTCCGTGGGTATGCGAGATCTTGGTGAACGGGTTATAGAAAAACTTGGGTCACCCGGGATTCTTGTACATGGTGTTGCTCTTAAACCTGGAAAACCTGTTTTGATCGGGCTTTGCGATCAGACTGCTGTCTTTGGACTTCCTGGTCACCCAGTATCGGCCATGGTCTGTTTTGAGCTCTTTGTAAAACTGGCGATTAAGCATTTTGCAGGGTTGGTCCATCCCCATTCCGGGAGGCAAGCCACGGTACGTGCAAGACTTGATCGCAATTTGAATTCGGCAGCTGGACGGCTTGATCTTATTCGTGTGCAATTACAGGACAACGCTGGTGATCTTCCTATTGCCACTCCTGTTCTAGGTCGCTCTGGTGCCATTTCCACCCTTTCCCGTGCTCATGGGTATTTTTTCATCGATGAAACATCACAGGGATTCAATAAAGACACTGAAGTTGAGGTACATCTGCTGACATGACGCAAAAAGATATCTATGTAAAAAATATGACCCTTGATGAAGCAAGGGGTAAATGGGACAAGGCTCTTGCTGCAATGCATTTTTTAACAGCAGCCAAGACCAGCACTGTGGCAGTCGAGCAGGCCCTGGGGCAGGTAACAGCAGCGCCCGTTTTTGCAGGCCATTCCTCTCCTGCTTATAATGCTGCGGCCATGGATGGTATTGCTGTCCATTTTGCAGATCTTGCCGGAGCCAGTGAAAGTGCGCCGGTTCGACTTGGTGGAGGGAAATTTGTTCCGGTGAATACCGGGAACAATCTCCCCGCTGGCTTTGATGCGGTGGTGATGATAGAGGATGTTCACTATCTAAGTGAAAATGAAGTGGAACTGGCTCATCCGGCTACGCCCTGGCAGCATGTGCGTACCATCGGTGAAGATATTGTTACCACAGAGCTGATTATCCCCGTGGGGCATGCCATTCGTCCCATTGATCAGGGGGCAATGCTGGCAACCGGTGTGACGGATGTTGTTGTGGTTGTGCCGCCTAAAGTAACTGTCATTCCAACAGGGTCTGAGCTGATCCAGCCGGGGAATACTCCAAAACCCGGCCAGATTATAGAGTTCAATTCGAGAATCCTGGTTGGATATTTAAACGAATGGGGGGCAGATGCAACGGGTGCAGCGCCTGTCTCAGATGATAAAGAAAAATTAAAAGCAGCATTGCAAAAGGCTGCGGAAGAAAATGATCTGGTTATCATCAACGCTGGTGCATCTGCGGGAACCCGTGATTATACTTCCACGGTTCTTGCGGAACTGGGACAGGTTGTTGCGCACGGAGTGGCGATAAAACCTGGAAAACCCGTGATTCTGGCAAGTATCAATAATACTCCGGTGGTAGGTTTACCTGGTTATCCGGTTTCTGCCATTCTCACCATGCGTCTCTTTGTGATGGAGATGATATATAATTTTCTGGGGGTGCAAAAGCCAACTCCTCAAAAAATTACTGCTCGTATGTCACGCCCTATGCATTCCGCCATGGGGGTTGATGAATTTGTACGTGTCACCCTAGGCAAGGTGGGAGAAGAGTTGGTGGCAACTCCTGCTGGAAAAGGGGCGGGGGCTGTTATGTCACTGGTCCGGGCTGATGGGCTTCTCACCATCCCCACGGGATCGGAAGGTGTGGGCAGTGGGGAGGCAGTGGAAGTGGAACTCCTGCGTCCTTTAAATGATGTGCAATCCACACTGGTGTCCATTGGCAGTCATGATAATATCCTCGATATTCTGGCTAACCTTCTCCATAAAGACCGGCTGGCTATTCGTCTTTCCTCGGCTCACGTGGGTTCCATGGGCGGCATTATGGCCATTCGCAGAGGTGAGGCGCATATCGCAGGAACGCATCTGCTTGACGAGGAAACCGGCGAATATAATATCTCCTTTATTAAACGATTTTTATCTGATACTCCTCTGCAACTGGTTAATCTCTGCTATAGGCAGCAGGGGTTGATGGTGGCAAAAGGAAATCCGCTGCAGATTACAGGGCTTAAAAGTGTGGCCGACAAAAAGGTCAGTTTTATAAACCGCCAAAATGGAGCTGGAACCCGTTTGCTGACGGACAAAACACTGAAAGATTTA
>JAOZLI010000177.1:3548-5576 GCA_029934915.1 Desulfocapsa sp.
GTAAACATGAGCGATCTTTCCACCACCCTTGAAGACGTCCCTGCAGACTGGGCAGGACACGGTGGCCGAGGAATCACCTCAACAATTGTGGCTGCTGAAGTAGCGCCTACTTGTCATCCCTTAGGGCCAAACAATAAGCTTGTTATTGCCCCCGGTCTCTTATCCGGAACAGCGGCATCGAATTCCGGCCGTATTTCCATCGGTGCTAAAAGTCCACTCACCGGGACCATTAAAGAATCAAACGCTGGTGGAACTTCAGCTCAGGCACTTGCCAAGATGGGCTGCAAAGCGCTTATTATTGAAGGGCAGCCCAAGGATGATGCCTGGTATTCCCTGCGTATGACTCCTGAAGGGGTAACGATTGAAAAGGAAGAAGAACTGATTGGCAAAGGAAACTTCGCCGTGGTGGAAGCTCTTGAAAAACGTAATTCCGGTTCTGTTGGCGTTATCACCATCGGTCAGTGTGGTGAAATGCTGATGTCTTCTGCTAATATTTCCATTAAGGATCCCGATTCTCATCTGCGTTCCTGCGGACGTGGTGGCCTGGGTGCCGTGATGGGCTCCAAAAAAATCAAATGTATTGCCCTTGACGCTGGAGATGCAAAGGTTGAGATTGCTGATCTGGATGCATTTAAGGCTGCAAACAAAGCCTTCACCAAAGCTCTTGTTGATCATCCAGTCAGTCAAGCCCTTGGAACCTACGGAACGAATGTTCTTGTAAATATTGTAAACGAGTCCGGTGGCTTCCCAACAAAGAACTTTACTCAGGGACAGTATGGCGATCATGAGGCTATCTCTGGTGAGACCATGCATGATATCATTGTGGAGCGTGGCGGTAAACCAAAACATGGTTGCCACAAGGGCTGCGTGATTCAATGTTCTCAGATTTTCAATGATGCCAAAGGAAAGTACAAGACCTCCGGTCTGGAGTACGAATCAATCTGGGCCATGGGTGGAGATTGCACCGTCAATAACCTCGATGATATCGCCGAGATGGATTCTATTATGGATGATATCGGTATTGATACCATTGAGACCGCCGTCGCTTTTGGAGTGGCCATGGATGGCGGGGTGCTTGATTTTGGTGATTCCAAAGAGATGATTCGTATCTTACAGGATGAGATTGCTGCCGGTACTCCTCTTGGTCGTGTTATAGGTAATGGTGCCGGTAATGTGGGAAGAACCTATGGTGTAACCCGTGTTCCTGTTGTGAAGAATCAGGCCATCCCAGCCTATGATCCTCGTGCCATCAAGGGAATTGGTATCACCTATGCCACATCCACTCAGGGTGCTGACCATACCATGGGCTATACCATTGCCACCGAGTTGCTGGCCGTTGGCGGCAAAGCCGATCCGCTTTCCAAGGAAGGGCAGGTGGAGCTTTCAAGGAATCTGCAGATTGCAACTGCTGCCATTGATTCCACCGGAATGTGCCTCTTTATTGCCTTTGCTGCTCTCGATGATGGAACATGTTTGCCGGCCCTTATTGATATGCTCAATGCCAGGTTTGGTATATCCCTCACCGCAGATGACGTGACTAATCTTGGCATGTCCATCTTGAAAACCGAACATGCCTTTAATCAGGCCGCAGGATTCACCAAGGAAGATGATCGTCTGCCGGAATTTTTTGCACTGGAACCCATCGCACCGCATAACGCGGTCTGGGATTTTACCGGTGACGAGATCGATACCTTCTGGGATTTCTAGTTGATGCAGGTTCAGGTAAAGCTCTTTGCCTTCTTTCGTGAAGGACGGTTTATTAAAGAAGACAGAGAGCTTGCAGAAGGAACAACCGCAGGAGAAGTGGTAGACTCTTTAGATATTGACCGGGAAGAAGTAGGCGTTATGATGCTGAACTCCCGACACACCACCTTTGATACGGTCTTGCAGGATGGTGATGTGTATGCCATCTTTCCGGTAATTGGCGGTGGTTGAACGATACTCGCGTAACGCTGTTTCCAAAGTTGAACAGGAGACATTACAAGCTGCCACCGTTGCAATAATCGGCTGTGGCGGTTTGGGCGGGCG
>JAOZLI010000178.1:0-4127 GCA_029934915.1 Desulfocapsa sp.
TTATTCAAATCACTGAACCGTGCCATTCTATGGGTTCTCCTGCCTATACAGAAAATCATCTGTTCTTCGGGAGAAAGATCAAGGAAATCCCGAACAGGCTGCATCATCTCTTCCTTGTCACCGGGAAGTACTCCGTCAATTTCAGAAAAGAGATTTAGCACGTGATCGCTTCGTATGGTACTGGTTATTCCACTCAACTCTTCCAGCCAGAGAAGTAACTCTCTGGCTGTATCGACCTCACCCATCTTATCGAAGTCCCCTTTTTTAAACTGCTCTGTGAGAGGGGCTGAGGTGGGCAGGGCAAGAGTTCGTAAACGGATAAAATCCGGGTTAATCTGATTGAGGGCATCTGCAGTCTCCCTTGCATTTTCCCGCGACAGTGCAAGACCTCCAAGTCCTGGCATAAAATATTCCGATAATTCGATACCTGCTCGTTTGACTTTTTGTCCGGCAATAATCTGTGTTGCCTTATCACTACCCTTTTTTACCTTTTTGAGAATCCTGTCTGAACCTGACTCCATACCAATATGGATCCGGTTCAAACCTGCACTGGCCATGCGGCTGAGGTTCTCATCACTTATTCTGGCGATTGTATGGGACCTGGCATATGAGGTCACCCGTTTCACCTGAGGAAAGGCCTCTTTAAGATGCAGCAATATACGGATAAGATTGCCTGGTTTAATGATAAGGCTGTTTCCATCCTGAATGAAAATTGACTCCATGTTGTTTGCAACAAAATTAGATGCTGCATAAATGGCCGGGAGATCACTTTTTCCTCCATTTGGCGAAAGCTTGGAAAGCTCTCTTTGGGAAATACTACTTCCTGACTTTCTGGCAGTATCAATTGCATCCACGTAAAAACGAACCACATCAATATCACGTAATACATGATCTACTGGACGCACGCTGAACTCTGTATCTTTATATATGCCACAAAAAGTACAGCGATTCCACGGACAGTTACGTGTGATCCTGACAAGCAGACTTTCGGCTTCACTAGGAGGACGAATTGGTCCTTGTTCAAAGCCGTTATATGGTTCAATAGATTTCATGTTTTGCCTTCTGTATACCTTCACAACCTACCAAATACTACCTTTCAAACCCTGAAATAACGCCCTCTGCTGCTCGTTGGAACAGTTGCATTCCACCGTGTGATCGTGCGACTATCTGAGAACCGACAAGGAGAGAAAAAAAGGCAAAAGCAGTTTCCTCATCTGTGCCTGTAAATGTCAGCGATTGTTCTTGCCTGCCCTGCTCAAAAACAGCGGCAAAGATAGAGACAGTATTTTTTATGGTGGACTGTAAAATGTGGCAGGAGCTGTCCTGCAGAGTGTTGCTATCAGTACTGATAGAGCCAACCAGACAGAGTTTGTTGTTATTCAAACCATCTGCGAATACAGCAGCAAGTTTACGTAATTTATCGGGTGCTTTTTCACTGCCATCAACTATCCGTTGATAATTATCCCCATAAGAGACAGCACATCGTTCGAGTAATCCATCCACCAGATTTTCCTTTTTAGGGAAATGGTGATGGATACTGGCCTTACGAATACCGACGGCCTCACTGATATCTTTGTAACTCATAGCATTCAGTCCCACTCTCTGCACGAGGCCTTCAGCTATATCAAGAATTTTTGTTCGTGTATCAACCATGAAAGGCAACCTACCAGTAGGTAGGGAGCTAGGTCAACAAAAACAATAGAAAAATACTGCTGCTATGCGCATTGCATGTAAGCACAACCACAACAGTGTGCATTTCCAGAAATCAATACAAATTAGAAGGCGAGGGTTCAGCTCCTTGTAAATTTTCTTCGTGTCGTTTATTCAAGCACGGCCGGGTGGGTTCTGTGGCAGGTGGATGAAATAACACGTATATTTAAACGATAAATTGTAGCCTGTAAAAAATCCAGTTGACAATAGTTCCTGCAATGATAGAGTTTTACTTAGGGTTCATTCAACAATAACTTCGTAATTATGAGGTGTAAGATAAATGTTTTTCTAAATGTTTATATTGCGACTCAGAATACGACGTTATTGTTGAAGGCGCCCTTAGAATTCCATTACTCATTTTGATAAATAAGGAGAAGTTATGAGCAAAACCACAGAAAATTTAAAGGCAGCCTTTGCAGGAGAATCGCAGGCTAAGAATATGTACACTTTTTTTGCAAAAGTTGCCCGCAAGGAAGGCTATCATTACATTGCCAGAATTTTTGAAGAAACTGCAATCAATGAAGAGCGGCACGCCAAAGATCATTTCAAACTGTTAAATGGGATTGGAGATACCGTTGCCAACTTAAAGACAGCTATTGATGGCGAGAATTACGAAACAACCGAAATGTACCCAACTTTTGCCAAAGAAGCTGAAGAAGAAGGCAACTTGGAAGCAGCCGTCCTGTTCAAGCAGATTGCTAAAGTAGAAGAGCATCATCGTGACCGCTATAAGCGTTGTCTGGAAATGGTTGCTGATGGTACTGTTTTTAAACGTGAAAAGCCAATAAAATGGAAATGTTCTAAATGCGGATTTACCCATGAAGGAACAGAACCACCACCAAAGTGTCCAGCATGTAAACACCCCAAAGAATATTACGAACCAGCAAATATGGATATATAATTTAAGGCTTCAAGCTGTTCTTTTACAATAATTTTACAGGGAAAATCCTATGGCTGTCTATGTATGTTCCGTCTGCGACACCAGATATGACGAAGATGAAAAATCAGTGCGTTGGAATGATTTGCCCGTTGACTTCCAGTGTCCGGTTTGTGATGCTAAGAAAGCTTTTTGGCGAAGAATTGATGCAGAACCGGATATTTTTGAAGATAAACTGGAAGCCACCAAAGAACGAATTATATCCTTTGATCCGGATAAGGCCGAAGATTCGCATGAGTCCTATATGGCTGATATCCATGCCATGGCCACCAACGGCAAATCGATCATTGAGCCCATGCAGAGTCGAAAGCCCGTTATTTCCTGGGATGATCTATTGATTCAGGGTGCGCAGCTGGCAAAAATACCACTAAATCATAGTGATTCCGTTGAAACTACCACGGTAATTGGTCCCGGGGCTAAAAAACCGCTGGTCATTGAAACGCCTATTTATATCAGTCATATGTCCTTCGGAGCTTTATCAAAGGAAGCAAAAACAGCATTGGCACGTGGCAGTAAAGCTATGCACACGGCCATAGGCTCAGGGGAGGGTGGTATTTTACCCGAATCCAGGGACAATGCATATAAATACATATTTGAATATGTCCCTAACCGCTATAGCGTAACCGATGAAAATTTACGCCGTGCTGATGCTATTGAGATTAAATTTGGCCAATCTGCCAAGCCCGGTATGGGCGGGCATCTGCCTGGTGATAAAGTGAGCAGTGAGATCGCTGCAATTCGTGGCTTTACAGAAGGGTCAGACATTATTTCTCCAGCCCATTATGAAGACATCCTGAATAAGGAGCAGCTCAAGAAAAAAGTCAGCTGGCTGCGTGAAATCTCAGAGGGTAGACCCATCGGGATTAAATTTGCTGCAGGTCATATCGAAGCTGATCTTGAAATTGCACTCTATGCTGAGCCTGACTTTATCACACTCGATGGACGTGCAGGCGGAACCGGGGCATCTCCAAAATACGTCAAAGGATCCGTTGGTATCCCCACGCCCTTTGCTATATACCGTGCCAGGAAATTCCTAAATGAAAAAAAGGCATCTCATGTGACCCTTATTTGCACTGGCGGCCTTCGTGTTTCATCTGATTTTGCCAAGGCCATAGCTTTAGGAGCCGATGCTGTGGCCATCAGCACCAGTGCAATGATGGCCATTGGTTGTCAACAATACCGAATCTGCAATACTGGAAAATGTCCCATGGGCATTACCACCCAGGATCCTGAATTGCGTGCCTTGCTCGACATTGATAAGGCAGCTGATATGCTCCATAATTTTCTTAAGGTTTCCACATTAGAACTTGCGGATTTTGCCAGGCTTACTGGAAATAACAACGTACATGATCTTTCGATCAAGGATCTCTGCACCACCAATTCGGAGATCTCCAATCATACTCAAGTCAGGCACGTGTGAGTTCTATGTTTACTAAATTAAAATTGAGTAATTCCACCGCTGCAAATATTGATTGGGAAA
>JAOZLI010000178.1:4227-5544 GCA_029934915.1 Desulfocapsa sp.
ATGTTTACTAAATTAAAATTGAGTAATTCCACCGCTGCAAATATTGATTGGGAAATGACACCTGATCTTGCCTTTTGTACATTTTCTGCCAAGGGGGTACGTGACGCTCTGACAAACACCGACGAACGAGTCTGTTATTTTTTTATAGACAATTACGGGGAGTTGCCAAAACTCTATCTGATGGAGCGTGGTACACGGTATGTCAATATTCTAGCAGAGATTACTGCTCCTGTGTCCATGCTGAATGACTGTATCATTAGCCATGGTAGTCCCCTTACTTCAAAGGATAATTTTCCTATTGATTCAACCCTGCAGGCATGGCTGATTCGCGAAGTCGTGGAACAGGAAGACAGCCCTTTTCTTATCCCTACGATCCTGGAAGAAGCAGAAAATGAATATTTTGGGGAAGCACTTCCAGCTCCTGGTGCAACCGGATTTACTGGTGAAATAGCGACTTTACCCACAGAGCAATGTACATTGTCTGAGGAGCAACTGGAGAAAACCATCACCCAATGGAACTTTTCTGATACAAAACTGAATCCACAGGGACAATTTGACAACGCACTGGTGGAAGCTGATGAACTTACCATCATCGATGAAGCAACAGGAATCATGTGGCAGCGATCGGGTTTAGATCTCTGTTCAACCCGTCAAATGACTCGTGATATTGCAGAACTTAATAAAGCTGGCTATGGTGGATACCATAACTGGCGAATCCCCACTTTAGAAGAGGCCATGTCGCTTATGGAGTCTACTCAAAATAGCAAAGGACTCTATCTTCATCCCTGTTTCTCCAAGGAACAGCCCTTTATTTTTGTTGCTGCGAAACGTGCCCCTACCGGCTACTGGTTTGTGGATTACAAACAGGGAAAAGTGTATTGGTCTTCAGGGACTGTTCCTGGCGGTTTTGCCAGGTTATGTCGGGCTGTGAGTGAACATTGAATTGTCTATGGACGGTAAGTATATGGATACGAAAACAATACTGAGCCCTGTGCCCAGAAAAAATATTCTAATCACCTGGTTATTTGGAAGTATCCTTTTGATGCTTCTCACATCAGTAGTGTCAATGCTGGTTTGGAATTTCAATTCTCAAGGCGATCCATCAATATCCCTGCGACCCATTGATCATCTTTTTGACATGGCATTTCGTGTTCCGGTCGGGTGGTTTTTATCATTTCTGGATCTCTTTGGTTGGATAAATTTATTATTCTTCTGTCTCAGTATCTATACGAAATTAGCAGTTTTGCTGACAGGCTCTGCTATCGCTACAATCCTGTCAGGAATATGGTGGCCAATGCTTTATATCTCAATGCTTGG
>JAOZLI010000467.1 GCA_029934915.1 Desulfocapsa sp.
GCTTTTTCACTGGATTTAGGGCTGTAGAAAATGGTATATTTTATCAACTTCTAGAAAATGGGCTTGTCTTCTTCTTCTAATCTGGTGTGTATCTTATGGACAATCAACGGCGATATCTTCGCACATGTTTTAGTGGGATGGATGTCTATATTGTTGATCAGATCGGATTGTGTTGTGGAGCGCTTGAGAACATGTCTTGCTTTGGGATGTGTATTTCCGGTGTTACACGTGCGTTAGAAACCATTGATGGCAGGTTTGATGCTGTTGTTTTTGGCAGGGGCTATAATTTTAAATTGCAGCTTCAGCAGAAGTGGTCAGTGGAAGAGGATCACCTCACCACCATGGGCATAGCCATAGAAGACGTTCCCTGGGGATGGGCAGAGTTAAACCTGCGTCAGGAGCTGGCAGCTAAGAACGCCTGCATTTTTATAGCGCCTCCTGTGAAGATTACGGAACAGAAGAGGCCAAGTCGGAAGGTACGATTATCCGGTAATTGCTGAGATTATTGCACTGATTCCGATAAAGGGCAGGAGTAATACACGGACTACGGGGCGTAATATCGGGTACTCGTCCATGGTTGCAGCAATTGATGGCGAGTGCTTGTAGTAAATATTCACAAGTTTCCTTCCTAATGTATTTCCCATTAGACAGTGATCTCGAAAAGAACGTAATTGCTCTACATGTGGATGGCTCAGCGAGCCATATGCAGATGTCGCAATAAAACATGCATCCTTTGTTTCAAAGGTGAGTTGATTACCGTAGACTGTCTTGCCAGTTTCTTCCACCGCATAGGCACGAACGTAGTAACGTGTGCCTATTGCCAGATTTTCCAGTATTACGCCATATTGCCCGGTTCCCGATCCCTTTTCAATCGTTCCCTCTTTCAGGCTATCTGTGCTGCCGTCGCCAGTCTCTTCGTCCGATAACGTGGTGGAGAGTGGAACCGCTCTAGCAGATGCTTCAGGTTCTGGGGTTACCGTACTTCCGTAAACAGGATATGGGACAATACTGAATACAATCCCACGCACTCCGTAGGAGGTGCAGGAAGTCAGAATTGATCCGCCGGTAAAGGCACTGGTTTGTTTAATGTTGGTAAGGCCTGTTGTGGAAATACAACCACTGGTGGATGGACTTACCTGCTTTTTAACAGATCCGGTGCTGGATAGAGAGACGTCGGTGGTTTTGGTATATCTGGCTACAGCGTATCTGTCTACTCCCTCTGTCCCACTGGATCCCACCAGAACGATCTTCCCATCTTCCTGTACAGCAATGCCATAACCAGTATCATTAAAGGAATCAATGGAGGTTGTGGTAACATAGCCAGCAGGATTGTTGAACGATTCAACGCTGTTGTAAGTCGCTGAGTTAGTACTACTGTCTTCTATCGCCGTTTCCTTGATGGACAGGCTGTTATCCTGCTGTTGCCTGGAAGGTAATGGATATTCAAGGAGTACAAAGTCACGCAGTTCGTTAGATGTTGCATATCCGCCAATAAGTACACTGTCTCCAGAGATAGCGATGTCGTAGGAACCATCAGCTTCCCCGTTGATATCCCGGCTGAGAAGGCCG
>JAOZLI010000179.1 GCA_029934915.1 Desulfocapsa sp.
TTCAAGCACTGATTGGGCTGGGCATGAAACCTTTCAAAGAACTGATTGATTACGGGACGGCACTTTATAAGGCTTGCAAAACGCCAGCGGAGCAAATATGGGTGGGTGATTTTACCGACGTGCAAAGGGAGTGGATTGAAGCGGTAAAGGCACTCTGACCAAATAAATGAGGGGATTAGGCTTTTACACCATTGGGGGCAACTCAATTTCAATAGCTTGACAGACGGGGAATAGTCTCCCGTCTTATTTCACGTTTGCTAAACAAAATATCAGAAAGTACGCTTGAGTTAAAAAAAAAGACCATTATGAAACTCAAAAACTTCAGTAAAGAAGCTAAAAAGTTAGTCTCAATAGCACGGACAGCAGACTTAAAAAAGACGGCTATCCCTTTCTATGATATTCTTCCTTCTTGGTGTTTTCCTGAACGTCACTTGAGGTTTAAGGCTTACTGTGTGGGTATGGGAAAGACGGGAACATCGTCCCTGCATGTAACCTTTAGCAATCAATATAGATCGGCGCATTACGCTGAAGATAGGTTTGTAATTAACAGGATTCTGGCATTTTCTAATGGCAAAATCAACCAAACAGAATTTACGAGGTATGTTAAACATCGAGATAGGCGGTTAGGTTTAGAAATGGATTCATCTCCATTAAACTATCACCTAATAGATATTCTTGTCAGTGAATTTAGTGAGGCTAAATTTATTTTTACCCTTCGAGATTGCTATTCATGGCTTGATTCGTTCATAAACCACTCTTTAACTTATCCTCAAATATACAACACTTGGTTCAGACATCATAATGTAAAATTGGAGGAACTACATTTTCGTTCTAACAAATTTAAACATGCAAAAGAGGAACAGGTTCTGGCTGACAATGGGCTGTACACACTAGAAGGCTATTTTTCATATTGGAAGGAACATAACAGTAAAGTACTTGCCACAGTGCCGCCAGAGAGGCTGCTTGTTGTGAAAACATCACAAATTAATCAGAATATCAATAGAATTGAGACGTTTTTAGGAATTATGCCCGGTAGTCTTCCTACTCAGGTTCGTGTCAATGTGGGGAAAAAAAAGTTTAATCTCCTTTCGAAGATAGACAAGCGCTTTTTAGAAGAAAAGGCTGAGGCTCACTGCAAAGAATTAATGGATGAATACTTTTCCGATGTGAAAGGTTTTAATTTTTAAGGTGACAATTAGGTCAGAAACGCCACAGGCTCATCAAGGGAGTGATTTCACTGGCGCACAGAATCGATTAATGCAGCGAAAAAAGTGGAGTCTCCCAAGTTGTTGTGGTGAATGCTCATAAAATTAGGGTGCCACTGTTTTATCCATCACTCACTATTATGTTAATTTACTAGTGCAGGATAGCGAAAATATCCCGCCTTGAAATAAATTTCAAGGCTAAAAGCCAAAGTACCCTAAAGGGCACTAAGGAATGAAGGATATTTTGAGTCAGCTTAGCTAACTATTTGAATTTAGCTGGCTTTAGCCTGCCCCCGCTTTTAGCCTCAGAATTTATTCTGAGGCTGGATGTACGGGAATTTCCGCTATCCTGCACTAGCCACCTAAAATCACTTTCTCTCACTTTTTACTTTGTGTCGGATGACAAAAATAACAGGTGGCCATTCTATTTAATGGGCCTAACCGAGGGTTTATGAAATTTTTTAGAAAAAAGCCTAATCACGGGATAACATTTCTAAGAAAATTTTTGAGAAAAATTTCCCATTCTCACCTGTTTGGCGAATCCTACCGTCGAATCAATACAACCGAACAGTTAGTCGCTCTCACTTTTGATGATGGCCCCAGTGAGCCTTATACAAACAATCTACTTGAGGTTCTAGAACGGCACCAGGTGAAAGCCACATTCTTTATGATTGGAAAAAATATTGAGGAGTATCCCGACATTGCGAAAGCGGTTTTGGCCCAAAAACACGAGGTGGGTAATCACTCATATTCCCATACAAGCTTAGTCTTCAAGTCTCCATCCTTTGTCCGAGCAGAGATCGAAAAGACGGATTTACTTTTGCAAAATATAGGTGTAAGGGGAGAGATATACTTTCGCTCACCGTTTGGTGCACAACTCTTTTCAGTTCCATGGGTTTTATTGGATAAAAAAAAGAAAAACATCTTATTTAATATAGTAGCAGGAGATTGGCACACTCAAGATGCAGATATCATAACTCAGAGAGTTATAAACCAAATAAAACCGGGAGCAATTATTTTACTGCATGATGGTGGCAAAGGTTCGCGTTTTGGCACTGTCAAAGCAACAGACATTATTATTCGAGAGTTGAAGAAGCGTGGTTTCAAATTTGCGACGATCAGTCAACTACTGGCGCATTCAGCAAGATGAACGTGTTCCACCAAGTCTATCTTCTGGATTATCTTATTTTTCTAACAATTAGAGTTTACTAAATGTCTCAATCCACTACTGAAAAACTTGACTGGGGGTTAGTCATCGCGACTTACAAACGTGAAGCAATATTGCCGCGTTGTTTACGTCTTGCCGCTCAACAAACAGTTGCCCCAAAAGAGATCATCGTCGTAGATGCCAGCCCAGATTGGGAAAAGACACATACTAAAATAATGCAGGAATTAGCCACGAAATACCCTGCTATTGACTGGAAATATGTGCAAGCTAATCGTGCTTCTTCTGCGATACAACGCAATCAAGGCATTGATCTAGCTACGGCGGATATTTTATTTTTGATTGATGATGATTCGCTCATGTATCCTGATTGTGCACAAGAAGTGATGCATATTTACGCCCATGATACGGCACACAAGATTATAGGCATCAGGGGTACGCCGGCACACTTACCACCCGATAGACAAGCTCAAACGGATGAAAAGCGAAAGTCAAATTTATCTGACAAAACAAAGAACATTTTACGCACTTTGCGTAATTTGGTTGTTCGGCTATTGGAACGATTGACGAATACTAAAGAAAATTTTATTCCCTACAATTTTGTACTGAAAAAGCAAACATTACCAGATGAACTTAAGAACATGGCTGCCTGCCCTTTGCCTTGGATGCCATGTGCATATATGAGTGTTCGTCGTGAAGTTATCGAAAAGACTCGTTTTGAGGATATTTTAATTCGCTATGCAATCTTTGAAGACTTTGATGTCTGTTGTCGCGCTTCTCGTTTCGGAATGATATTACATGCTTTAAAAGCGCGAATTTGGCATACGGCCGCATCACATAGTGTGGTGTCAAGATTTACTAGAACGGTTGTGATGGGACTTAATTTGCCTGTATTGCATCGTCTCCACAGTACGGATATTGCGCGTTCTAAGACACTTATTACCAAATTGTTTTGGCGCATATTAGTCAACAGAACGATTAAGGATATATTGACTCTTTATTGGTCACTACCCTCTACACGGGGCTTTTTATTCGCCTATCGGCATTATGAGAAAATTTTCTCAATGACTCCAGAAGAATTACGCGCTTGGTATCCACAATTTCAGCAGACTTTGTTTGATCAAAACAGACAATGACTTATTATGAGAATGTTGGTAGTAGTTATACTTAGCACTGGGATAATTTTGGATTTTTACACATAAATACCCATCAATTAATGGGCGTTATTCCCCCTCGATAGAGGTTAGGGGTGTGTCTTTTAAAAGTCTAACTTGTGGCCGCATGCAGTCTATCCAAAAGGAAGTCAAATAAACTCTGAAAGCCTCGCATGGTGCTTTTCAAGAAATGACTTATCACAACTTGTGTAGAAATAGAAAAAATATTTTTATCTCATTATTTAGCTGAGGATTACAAAAACTTTTATGTCACCATTAGCAAAACTTCTTAGCACGTTGGGTCGTTTTTACCCATTTTATAGTGGTTGCCTAAGATTAGCAAACTCCAAGTTCTTTCGCTGGGCCGCCTTGGGCAAGAGATCGGGGGTGGTATGGACTCGTTTGCGGGGCGGGGCGTGGATACTTGTACCCATTGATGATTGGCTAGGACGTACCCTGTATTATTTTGGCGATCTGGATCCAAAAATCACTTGGGTTTGTAAGAAGATTCTTCGACCGGGAGATACCGTGCTTGATATCGGTGCTAATGTAGGAACCATCAGCATCGTTTCACGACAAATTGTAGGGGCAATGGGTCAAGTCCATGCTTTTGAACCACAGTCGTTCTTGGTAGAACTCATGCGCGATTCTTTGGAAAAAAATGGTTATTCAAATGTTGTGGTTCACAATATTGCACTTGGCGAACAAAAAGAATCCAAGGACTTCTTTATTCCCGTAGGCCACGCTGGAGCGGCTTCCTTAACAGGAAAACTTACCCTAAGCAATAATATTTCGGTTTTAGTCGAGAATGCCACTGCATATCTCACGCATCTAGATCTACCTTCTCTTCGACTTGTGAGGATTGATGTCAACGAAGGTTATGAAACTGAAATTATTAAAGGAGCATCGGAATTTTTTGAGACTAATCGTCCTGATTCGATCCTCTTTAGGCTCTACTCTGGTCATAGCAGACCACTATTCTTCCAGCAACCAGTCGTTAATAGGCTTTCAGAGCTTGGTTATCAGTTCTTCAATATCCAAAAATCAGTACTTAAAATGCGACTTTACCGTATAGACTCGTCAATACCCCTAAACAAACATGGACACGAAATCCTTGCCGTCCAAAAAGGCGAAATATCTAACGATATTGCGAGACGAGTCGGTGCAGACTAATCAATTTCAAGTCGGTGTGCTGTTCGTTATCGTCAAATTTCAAGTCGGTGTTGATAACAGAGGCTAATGTGTTCAACTCAGGCTTATTTAAAGATGAGAACAACTTATGAATGACTTTATTCCCAACTTCTCTTGGCGAATTTGCTTGGTGTTTAGCACCTCAATATTGTTCTATCCACTTATGGCGAGTGATGCTGTCTCAGCGGCTGTTTTGGATGCTGGCAGTTTCATCTGCGGAATCCAAGCTGATAACACCGTCGTCTGCTGGGGTGATGGTAGTACACCTCCGAGCGGCACTTTTTCCAAAATCAGTGTGGGCAGTGGGCATGCTTGTGGGGTTCGTACTGACAACACCTTGGCATGCTGGGGGCGCGACACTAAGGGTCAAGCTACGCCCCCTAGTGGTAGTTTTTCCCAAGCCAGTGCCGGTAATCAATACAGCTGCGGGGTTCTGACTGACAACACGGTGGTATGCTGGGGCAACAATAGCCATGGTCAAGCCACACCACCGAGCGGCACTTTTTCCCAAGTCAGTGCAGCCAAAGACCACACTTGCGGAGTCCGTACCGACAGCACAGTCGCATGCTGGGGCAACAATAGCCATGGACAAACCACGCCGCCGAGCGGCACTTTTTCCCAAGTCAATTCTGGCGGCACGTTCTATACCTGCGGAGTCCGTACTGACAACACCGCAGCCTGTTGGGGTGCCACTGGCGGTAATTACGAAAAAAGTGATGGTCGAGACGTACCCCCTAACGGCACATTTTCCCAAGTCAGTGCGGGAATAGCGTGGTTCACCTGCTGGCTACGTACCGACAACGCCGTGTTATGTTCAGGTACTAAT
>JAOZLI010000468.1 GCA_029934915.1 Desulfocapsa sp.
TCATCCCATCGTAATGGGAACTAAGGTTTTTGATAAAGGCATGATGACTTACCAGCATGACTATGGCAAGCCGTACACGATTCCAATATACAGCTGGTTAATTACTGGCGGAGAGAAGAACATTCTTGTCGATACCGGGGAAATGCATCCCGTGCAATCAGCAGATCGTGAAGAGGCCATAGGTGGTAAAATATTTACATTTGAAGATGGTTTGGCACAACATGGCCTGACTGGAAAAGATATTGATGTGGTGATCCATACACATCTTCATTCTGATCATTGTGAAAATGATTATAAGTGTGAAAATGCACGTTTTTTCATCCATGAAGAAGAACTGAAAACCATCAAAAATCCTCATCCGCTGGATTATCGCTATGTGGAAGATTTTATCTTTGAAATAGAAGAGAATAAGCAGATTGAAATTGTCACCGGGGACCGTGAATTGTTTCCCGGGATAAGCGTTATGCATACTCCAGCGCATACTCCTGGCGGAATGACGGTTTTTATTGATACAGCAAAGGGGAAAACGGCCATAACAGGTTTTTGTGTTATCAGAGAAAATTTTGAGCCGCCTGTGCAGATTAAAGCCATGGAAATGGAAGTTATTCCTCCCGGAACCAATATTGATAGTTACAAGGCCTACGATATGATGCTTGCTGTACAGGAAAAGGCAGATTTTATTATTCCATTGCATGAACCTGAATTTGCTGATGGAAAGGCTATTTGATTAGGCTTATAGGCTGTAGGTATTTAGGCTGTTAGGTTGTGCCAGTTCCTGTTTAGCCTCCTGGGATAAATAGCTATAGTCTCTCTGTTGCCTATAAAAACAAACATTAGAGTAATTACAAAATATAATAAAGGAGACAAAATGAAAGCGATAGTTATCTACTCATCACAAAGTAACAACACCAAAAAAGTGGCAGAAGCGGTAGCTGCAGAATTAAATTGCGAGACTAAGCCAGTGGGTGATGCTGGTGATCTTGCTGCCTATGATACAGTGGCAGTTGGCTTCTGGTTAAAAGCAGGTGAGCCTGATCCTGCGACACAGGAGTTTTTACCTAAATTGGCAGGAAAGAAAGCGTTTTTCTTTGCAACCCATGGTGCAGCAGTGGGGACACCACCTGCAGAAAATGCCATGGTTAAGGCCAAAGAATTGGCAAAGGGGGCTGATGTTGTAGCTACTTTCAGTTGTCCTGGTGAGGTGAATCCCAAGGTGCTTGAGATGGTTGCAAAGAAAGATCCGCAACCACCATGGTTGGCTGCTGCTCCTGCTGCAGTCGGGCATCCTGATGCAGATGATTTAGCAGCTGCAAGAAATGCCGCTAAAGCAGTAAAATAGTTTCTGGCATAAAAAAACTGGCTCCTCGCTGTTTAGGGATTGTTGAACAAACCCTTAGGTGAAGAGCCAGTTTTTTGTTTTATTAGAAATGAAAGCGAAGTTCTGCGTAATAGTTGCACGCTGAAAGGGCAAACTCCATGGTCTGTGCTGTTTTTTTGGTAAAGTTTCATTGAGAAAATACATTCCTGATTGCCTTTTCCAGTTCATTCTTTTCAAAGGGTTTCATCAG
>JAOZLI010000180.1 GCA_029934915.1 Desulfocapsa sp.
TCTCTGGCCTGTGCAAGGCTTGTGCATAAAAACATCTCATGGGATACTGCCGGGATTCGTATTCATTCGTCAGGAGGAATGACCACAGGTTTTAAGGCCAGCCACTGCCTGGCTTGTGATCCAGCCCCGTGCGCCGAATCCTGCCCGACAGGTGCTTTTTCCCAGCGCAAGGGAGGCGGAGTCATTGTAAAGAAAAAACTCTGCATTAACTGCGGTGACTGTGTTACCGCCTGCCCCATAGATGCTGTCTTTCAGGATTCCAGCGGTGCCGTTTATGTATGTATTCATTGTGGTCGCTGTGTCGATTTCTGTCCCCACAACTGCCTTGAGCTTAAAGAGATGAGTACTACTCTATCAGAGGAGGAGAACGTATGATCCGTGATCATTTCAGGGTTCTTGTGGTGAACCTTTCCTCAGGCAAGGGACAAATTGTCCAGCTTGACGGTCGCAATACTGAAGCGGGTGGCAGTGGACTTGCCGCACTGTTATTCAACAAATATGGTTTACCGGAACGTCCATGGAATGACTCCGAGCAGCCTGTTATCTTCGCCATTGGTCCTCTCACCGGATATTTTCCGCTGATGAGTAAGACGGTTTGCAGCTTTAAATCCCCCTATCATGATCAGTATACCGAGAGTCATGCCGGGGGACGCTCTGCACTGTCCCTCTGCTTTGCCAATCTGGATGCACTGGTTATTACTGGAAAGGCAGAAAGACTCTGCTGTCTGAATGTGAGTTCCAGATCCATAGCAATCAAAGACGTTTCCTTTTTGAAAGGCATGGAGGTGGACGAGAGCGGCAAGGTTTTACGTGGTATGTCCAAAGGATCCGGACACCGCTCCATTTTTCGTATTGGCCCTGCCGGTGAGAATGGTGCCGCCATGGCCAATATCAATGTGGATACCTACCGCCACTTTGGTCGGCTGGGAGGCGGAGCGGCTCTTGGTGCCAAGAATTGCAAAGCTGTTATCATCCATGGGGATGCTATTTTTCCGGGGCCAGATAACAAAGAGTACAGCAAGCTTTTCGCAAAAGTGTACCAGCTGGTTACAGCCACCGATATGATGAAAAAATATCATAACCTTGGCACTCCTGCAAATCTGCAGGGATTAAATGATATTCATTCCCTTCCCTGGCGTAACTTGCAGGCCACCAGTGATCCGGCCATTGAAAAAATTAATGGTGAGCGATTTGCCACAGATAACCTGCTTCGCAACTCTGCCTGCTCCGGGTGTCCGGTGGGCTGTATCCATGTTGGCTGTGTACGGGAAATGTTTGATGCCAATCATCGCTACACCTTCAAACAGGTCGCCTATGATTATGAGATGATTTTCTCGCTGGGCACCATGTTAGGTGTGACGGAAACCCGCGCGATTCTAAACATCCTTGATGTTATGGAAAAGATGGGACTTGATGCCATGTCGGGTGGAGTTGCCCTGGCGTGGGCCACAGAAGCCACCGAAAAAGGTTTAATTTCTGAAAAAGAAACCAAAGTAAAACTCTCCTTTGGAGACGCTGAAGCCTACCAGCAGGCAACGGAGATGCTTGGTACCAGTAGCAACAATTTTTACAGGCTGCTTGGCCAGGGGAGTCTCAAAGCTGCTGCTGAATATGGCGGTGCGGACTTTGCCTGTGTCCTCGGTCAGGAGATGGCTGGATACGCCACCGGCGAAGTCTTTTTTGCCGCACAATCACTTGGTTTCAGGCACTCCCATCTTGACAGTGGTGCCTATTCCTATGACCAGAAAAATTCGGGCCAGGATATCAAGGGGGCAGTTGATTTCCTCATCAGCGACGAAGCCGGTCGTGCCTTTATGACTTCCATGGTTTCCTGCCTTTTTGCCAGAGGCGTCTACAAAAATGAACTGCTGGCTGATTGTTTGAATTCTGTGGGGCATCCAACACTGGCGGCTGGTATCGATCCCATTGGTGAACACATCCAGAAACTTCGCTGGCAGACCAGGATTGCCACAGGATTTACTCCAGAAGCTATCACGATTCCAAAACGTTTCTTTAAGGTAAAAACATGGAAAGGATCCATTGATCCCGTTTTCCTCAACTCCTTAAAAAGCGAATACGGAAAAGCCATTATGAATATTGCAGGAGCATGAACATGAACTCGTCAGTGGATTTTCATTCTTTTCCAGATCGAGATACGCTTAGCTCTGATCTGGCAGATGTCATTTGTATCCTGCTCAGTGAAGGGATTTCCAAAAAGGGACAGGCCAGCCTTGCCGTATCCGGTGGCTCAACGCCCGTTCAACTCTTCAAAAAATTATCTGTCATTGATATTGCCTGGCGCAAAGTTGCTATTTGTCTGGTCGATGAGCGCTGGGTAGCACCAACCGATAAAGATTCCAACGAAAATCTGGTGCGTACGCATCTCCTGCAAAACAGAGCTGCTGCTGCAAAATTCAGTGGAATGAAGAATTCCGCGGTAACAGCAAGTGAAGGAGAAGCAGCCTGTGCCCAACAATTACAAAAAACCCACCGCCCCTTTGATGTGTTAATTCTTGGTATGGGTGCTGATGGACATACCGCATCTCTGTTTCCCGGAGCTGTGAAACTCCCCAGGGCCACGGATATGCAGTCAGGAATAATTTGTATGGGTATTGCTCCTGTTACCGCCCCTCACGAGCGAATGACATTGACTCTTCCTGAAATTCTCACGTCAAAACAGATTTTCCTACATATCACAGGGCAGGACAAAAAAGATGTTCTAAAGCAGGCTCTTGGTGCTGGAGCCCCAGGAGACATGCCAATCCGCTATATCCTCCAGCAATCACAAAAAGAAAACTTTCATATCTACTGGGCAGAATAAATAAGGAGAGACTCCATGCATACAACAGTCCAAAAAGTCACTAATCGAATCATCGAACGTAGTAAATCACATCGTCAAAGCTATTTGCAAAGGGTTGAAGAAGCACAAAGTGACGGAGTCTTTCGTGACAAGCTTGCCTGTTCTAATCTGGCACATGGTCTTGCCGGATGTGTTGGTACCTGCCGCACCTCACTTCTGGATGATGAAACTCCCAATATTGCTATAATATCATCTTACAATGATATGGTGTCAGCGCATCAGCCCTATGGTGAATATCCGGCCATTATCAAAAAGTCCGTCGCAAAAGCTGGTGGAAATGCTCAGTTTGCCGGTGGTGTTCCTGCCATGTGCGATGGCGTTACTCAGGGTGAGCATGGGATGGATATGAGCCTGATGAGCCGTGATGTAATTGCCATGTCCACAGTAATCGGCCTTTCCCATAATGTATTTGACGGTGCCATCCTCCTTGGCGTATGTGATAAGATTTTGCCGGGACTCCTTATGGGTGCCTTGCAGTTTGGGCACCTTCCCATGATCCTGATTCCTGCAGGGCCAATGACTTCCGGCATTGCCAATAAAGATAAAAACAAGGTTCGGGAAGCCTTCGCAAAAGGTGAAGTCGGTGAGGACGAATTGCTTTCCTCTGAAATTAAGGCCTATCACAGTCCCGGAACCTGTACCTTTTACGGAACAGCTAATTCCAATCAGCTTATGGCTGAAATGCTGGGTATGCACCTGCCCGGAAGTTCATTTGTCAATGCCGGTACCAAATTGCGTGATGCTCTCACCAGATCTGCCGCCGAACAGCTTACATCACTTACTCACCTTGGTACGAATTACACACCCCTTGCCCATGTAATCAGCGAAAAATCCATAGTCAACGCCATTGTTGGCCTTATGGCCACAGGTGGATCCACCAATGAGACCATGCATCTGGTCGCCATTGCCCGTGCTGCAGGGATACGCATTGACTGGAATGATTTTGCAGAACTTTCAGACATCAGCCCCCTTCTTGTGCGTATCTATCCAAACGGTTCAGGTGATATTAACTCTTTCCAGCAGGCCGGAGGGATGGCACTTCTCATCAGAGAGTTACTAAAGGGCGGACTTATCCACGAAGATGTACAAACTGTCGCAGGAAAGGGTTTGGCACGATATACCGAAGCACCGAAACTTGAGAACGACAAGACGGTATGGCAGAAAGGTCCGGAACAGGCAGGAGATCCCACAGTTATCTCAACAGTAGCAAGCCCCTTTGAGACATTGGGAGGCATTAAAGTGTTGTCCGGTAATCTTGGTCGGGCAATTATGAAAATCTCAGCCCTTGCCGATGGTGAAAAGACCTTTGTAGAAGCACCTGCCATGGTTTTCAACAGTCAGCAAGAGCTGGAAGATGCCTTTAAAGCAGATAAGTTAAACCGGGATATGGTTGCAGTGGTTAGATTTCAGGGCCCTCGCGCCAATGGCATGCCGGAACTGCACAAACTGATCACCTACCTCTCTATCACCATGGACCGGGGGTACACGGTCGGACTCGTTACAGATGGGCGTCTCTCAGGTGCATCAGGGAAGGTTCCTTTCGCCATTCACTGCACTCCGGAAGCGGTTACAGGTGGACTACTGAATAAGGTTCAGGATGGAGATATGATTCTTATGGATGCTCACAACAGTATTTTAGAGCTGAAAGTAGAAGAACAGGAACTGAGCAAACGCGAAGCCTGTACATGCGATCTGGATTCAACCCGTCACGGACTTGGCAGACAAATTTTTGCTCCTTTACGAAAAAATTTACTCGGTGCCGAAGAAGGTGCCAGTTCTATTTTCACCTACACTGACGAAAACTAACCCTCTTATCAGGAAAGATCATGGCAAATAGTAAAAACTGGAAACTCTCCGCCCTAGATGTTCTGCAGACCGGACCTGTTGTACCGGTAATTGTCATTAACAATATTGACCATGCCGTCCCCCTTGCAAAAGCACTTGTTGCCGGCGGTGTCAAAGTACTGGAAGTTACACTTCGTACCCCGGTGGCCATCGAGGCTATCAGAAGAATTGCAGAAGAAGTCCCTGATGCCGTAGTCGGTGCCGGAACGGTGGCAAGCGAAGCGGATCTCAAGGCGGTTACTGAAGCCGGAGGTGTCTTTGCTATCAGTCCGGGGCTGACTCCGACCCTCATAAAAGCAGCTCTCAATGGCCCTATAGCGCTCATCCCCGGCATCTCAACGGCCTCTGAGCTCATGTTTGGCATGGAATACGGATTACGCGAATTCAAATTCTTCCCGGCAGAAGCAGCAGGTGGAATCCAAATGATAAAATCCATTGGAGGCCCCTTTCCACAGGCTACTTTCTGCCCAACAGGCGGCATTTCACCGGATAATTACAAAGAGTACCTGAGCCTTAAAAATGTTGCTTGTGTCGGCGGATCATGGCTGGCACCCACAGAAGCGCTCGAACAAGGCGACTACCAACAGATAACTAATCTTGCCCGAAAGGCCATAGCATAAGAAAAGGAAAAAAATGAAGCAAACAACCTGCAAAAAAATCCTGCTTTTTTGTCTTGTCACACCACTCTGGTTTTCCCCTGCCGTTGCAGGAGCTCTCTACTCATTTCAGGACAATCTGAGCGGGGACTGGGGAGGTGCACGAAATACTATGCATGATGCAGGTGTTGATATAGCTTTGAGCTATACTGCAGAACCTGCTGCCT
>JAOZLI010000469.1 GCA_029934915.1 Desulfocapsa sp.
GATGGGTCTCCGAACTGACCGGAGAGGAGATTGTCAGATCCGTTTCCCGCAGAATTCCATTGCGGTCAATTCGCCCACAATAGATATCGTGATCGGTAGCACTGTTTTCATATTCCCAAGCAACCAGATATTCACCAACTGTTACATTGTAGGCGACCGCAGGGTTTTCCCGATCGTTGTCGCCATCCCAAGATATTGCAAAATTGCCGCCAAGATGATTGCCGCTGTCATCCAGGAGCTGACCGTAGATATCCCGGGCCGCCCCCCAACCCCAACGGTGATCTTCCCAGACAACCAAAAATCCTCCACTATTTTGATTGCAGGCAATCTTCGGCTTTATCAAATCCTGATCCCAGGTTGCAATGGCGAATTCACTGTCAAACGCAGTGCCATCTGTCTGATTAATACGGCCATAGATATTGTAGTGACCATTGGACTGTTTCTCCTGCCAGGCGGTCAGATAATGCTGGCTGGTAGAGCACCAGCCAACATCCGGAGATAGTTCATCTCGACTGCTGTCGGCAATCTTTATCAATGTACCTATTTTCGTTCCAGCAAGATCCAGACGCTGAGCATAGACATCCCGATTGATGTCGCTGTGACAGTAATTCCAGACTACCAGGTATTCACTAATTTCCGGATTACTACAGACAACAGGCAAAATATCATTTAATGGTAGCGTCGAAATGGCAAAAGCGCTTCCAATCAGGCTTCCATCTACATCAACGCGCCGCCCCCATATATCACTCTGGGCAAACTCTCCGA
Organism: Desulfocapsa sp.; assembly: GCA_029934915.1. GTDB lineage: Bacteria > Desulfobacterota > Desulfobulbia > Desulfobulbales > Desulfocapsaceae > Desulfocapsa. The sequence goes on from JAOZLI010000469.1 coordinate 766, forward strand.
TGCCCTCAAGCTGCTGCCATATAACTATAAATTCTCTTATTGCTTGATTAAAACTGACAACAGGAGAGTTTTCATCAGAATCTGAATTGGTAATAACAAAGCGACTTCCGACCGGAGTACCGTCTCCAGCAATCCTCTGAGCATAGATATCATTATCTGAAGCCGAATATTCATGTTCATATACCATCAGGTACTCACAAGCTTCTGGGTTGTAAGCGAGAGACGGGCACTTTTCATCCTCGTCATTTGTAACAATAGCAACATCATCGGCCCATGCGAGAGGGCAAGCCATGAAGCATATGAATATTATTGCCAGACAAATTTTCAAGACTGTTCTCATAACCTTACTTCCGCTACAATTATCTATAAACTCTACTTTTTCTGCCAAGCTTGTACTTAAGACGTGCTTCGATCTCGACATTGGAACCGAGGTCAGAGCGCATTTCTTGTATACGGGTTTGATATTCACAAAAAAAGACAGCAACGTTACCTGAATAGCTACAGGCAACCCGGCTGTCTTCAATATTTTGGATGTGAGACCCGTGGCTTTCCGAACCCGTCTTTCGGCGAGGGTGGCTTTCACAATTAATATTTATCTGTATAAACACAAATTATTATACTTTGCAAGGTTTATTTTGATATCCACAACTATAAAATAATCTATTAAATAGGTGCTGTCCCCCCCCAAAAAAAGGTACCCGCTGGCAATCTAAACTTTCCCGTCAGTCAGACAACTTAAGATTTTCGTAAAAATATATTTGCCCTATATACGTAACATATCGCTGAGAAGCTCAAGTCG
>JAOZLI010000470.1 GCA_029934915.1 Desulfocapsa sp.
GCCAGAAGCAAATGCAAAGTATTACCAAACAGCTGCGGGTTGTCTTCCGGGCTGTCCAGGCCCACTCCAAAACTGTGGAAAAAAGTTGTGGACTCAGCGGCGCAAAGCTCTGGATGCTGTGGGAAGTTTTTGCCATTCCCGGCATAAAAGTATCTGAGCTTGCCAGAACGCTCACCATTCATCCCTCAACCTGCAGTAATATGCTTGATCAGCTGGAAGAAAAGGATCTGATTCGCCGAGACAGGAGTAAGATAGACCAGCGTACTGTACATCTGTACCTGACAGAAACCGGGACAACGCTTCTGGCCAAGGCACCCCGTCCTGCCCAGGGTACCATGTCTGAAGCTCTTGAACACCTTAGTGATGAACACCTGAATCACCTTGAGCTTGGATTAAGCCAACTTCTTGAAGCCATGCAGTTCAAAGATGAAAAAACAGGCATGGTTCCTATTCCAGGAGAATAATGATTGCTTCCACAGTGTTACGTGATGTTATCTGTGGTTGTTAAAGTGTACCTTTACGGGACTTCAACCCATATTTCCGATGGCTGGCATTTTTTGCGAAAAGGTTAAAAAAAATAGATAGCTGATAAATTTCTTGACGATAGGGCAAACCTATGACTAAGTTGCTTCTTATTGGAGAAATCGCTATTAACTGTTTAGTTTAATAGTAAAAAGAACCATGTTCAATATTATGGACTTTTTAAGAGGAGGACACATGAAAAAAGGAGTGAAGATCGGCTTGTCTCTATTTGCCATGACGGCATTATTGGCATCCGGCGTACAAGGTGCAGGCGGCCCTGAGCCGAAGGCACTGCCAAAGGCCAAAACCATCAAGGAACTTGTTGCTCGCTATGATTCAAGTAAATGTATGGAATGTCATGAAGATGCCCATGATGATTGGGAGAGTTCACTTCATTCCCATTCAGTTTTAGGTACACCAAGAACAGCACCGACTATTATCACCGCCATTGACAAGGGATTGAAACTTTTTCCTTATTCCGGCGTGACGAATGATAAGGACATCACAGTTGAAAGTCTGATGATGTGTGCCAAGTGTCATCTTCCCCAACTTGATGAAGCCACGGATGATGTAGCCAGAGAAATTGTTGCAACTATCCGCAATTGGCAAAAGGCCGCCAAAAAAGGTGACGAGGATCTGGCCGATGAGTTAGAAGAGACAATCGCCAGCCTCAATATCGGCTGTATGGTTTGCCACAATAAGATGGCCATTATCCATAAATGGGCGGACGGTTATCCACAGCCGGATACTGTTTATGGTTCCCAGGCAGGTGATCATGATGATGAGAATTATCCGAAAATGGCTGTTGCTCCTGCTTTAGGCGAGTCTATTTTCTGTGGTCAGTGTCATGGTCTTGGACCCAATTTTGAATTGGATAATCCATCACAGTGCGCTACTGCGTACGGCAGTTATCTCTTTGCCTATGTTGCTCATGGTGGTTCTGATTCATGCCAGGAATGTCATATGCATAAATCTGGCCTTGGCCATGATATGCAGGCATACAATGATGATACCATGATCAAGATGGCTC
>JAOZLI010000181.1:0-3363 GCA_029934915.1 Desulfocapsa sp.
GAAATGTTATTGAAGAAGTGACGGTTTTCTTTTGCGCGATCCTGCAGAGGTTCTTCCTATGAGCATGCCCAGAAGCAGTACTCCGCCACCAGCAAGAAACCATTTGAAGGTGTCGTCGTTTCGTAGTGTATCGTTTTCCTGCTCGATAAGAACCAGCTTTTGATTCAGTGCTTTGTTCTCCAGGGAAGTTGTCTGCATATTTCTTTTGATTTGAACAACATTGGCAGTTCCCTCCTTCAGGCTTTTATAACTGGCTCGCAGCTGGTCTCTTTCGCTACTGGCCTGGTCCCGTTCCTGCTCTGTTTTGGCTAGGAGGGTGGAAACTGTGTCCAGTTGCTGCTTGGTATCGTGCGCTTGCTGGAGCATTTCTTGCTGTTTGGAACGCAGTGACGCTACAATTTTATCAAGGGGTGGTTCGCTGCTAAGGAATCTTTTCAGTATCCAACCCTCTTTACCGTTGCTAAGCTGTATCCTGGCAAAATCATCATTTTCTTCCAGTAGTTGTACTACAGTACCATCTTTTACCATGGCAGTTATTTTATATTCTGTTCCCTGTCCTCTCCTGACAACAGCTTCTGAACTTGGTTTTACGTAACGTGTTTCAGCTTCTGCCGAAATTGATGAGAAGAATACAATACTGAATTGCAGGCTGATCATGAGCGCTAAAGACAGAACAGGAAGCGAGTGGGATAAAGTATTTGTGTGTTTTGAGAGCATGATATGTGTTTCCTTAAGTTTACAAAAGATGCAGAGGCAAAAAAATATACTTACCGAATAAATATGTTGCGTGAAGAATCATACAAGTGTTTCAGGTTTTTCTGTTATAACTCAATCAGCTGAAAAGGGGTAGTGCTGCTGTTCGAAAAACAGGTTTATGAATAGTTAGGGGTTTCATTGTATTATTTTTGATGAACTCGTGAAAAATAAAATATATTGGATGGCTAAGTAAAGAACTTCATATTCGAGGAACGAAAATTTAATGGAATGAGGCGTACTTAGGTACGTCGTAATGACAGTAAATTTGTAGTGACGAAGAAGATGAAGAGTTTTTACAACGCCATCATTTGAAGGTGAATTGATGCTGGATATTGGCAAAGTAAATACACTCACAGTGGTGAGTACACAGAGACATGAGGTCCGGTTCGATGGTGGAGATGCCGGCGATATTCTTCTCGCCGAAAAATATGTTTCTGAAAGATATCATCCAGGAGATGATGTCGAGGCCTTTGTGTATCCCGAGCGGGATGGGCAGCTGGTGGCAATCACCAATAAGCCCTATGCCACGGTTGGTCAGTTTGCCAAGCTTCGGGTTGCGGCAACGACATCATCAGGGGCGTTTCTATCCTGGGGCATGAAAAGTGATCTGCTTGTTCCCAAAAGTGAGCAGCTTAATCCCATGAGAGAGGGTGAGTCATACGTTGTTTATGTATTCTTGAGTGAAAAGACAAATCTTATAACAGCCTCGACAAAACTCAGTAAGTTTCTTGGGCTGCATCCTCCTGAGTATGTGGAAGATGAAGAAGTTGATCTTATTATTTGTAATAAAACAGACCTTGGATACCAGGCTGTTATTAATCAATCGCATATGGGGATGCTCTTTGACAACGAGGTGTTCCAGAAACTCTTTATCGGGCAGCAGCTGAAAGGTTATATTTACAACCTGCGTGATGATTCCAAGATTGACCTGAGGTTGCAGCTGCCAGGATATGAAAAGGTAGACGGGGTCTCCCAGGCCATTATAGAGGTTCTGGAAAAGAATGGCGGTACGAGTTCTTTGTCGGATAAAAGTCCGCCCGATGAAATATATGCACTCTTTGGGGTGAGTAAAAAAGTGTTCAAGAAGGCCATAGGGGCATTGTACAAGAAAAAGATTATTAGCATCGACCGCGGTACTGGTATTAAACTGGTGAATAAATAGTAGATTGAGGTTATTCTGGGAGTACGGGTTCTCTGGTAGGAAGGATTGTTTTCGTTATGGCGTATGTCTATTGTGAGAGAAACCGGTCTAAGGCATACGTGAATACATTTATATACTAATAATTTCAATACTGTAAAAGAGGTTTGTTTCATGAAACGTTTTGGGAAGTCTGTTCTGTTGTTGGCTTGTTGTATGCTATGTATCTTTGCCCTCTCATCCTGTTCCAGCACATACTACGGTGCCATGGAAAAGGTTGGTGTGCATAAACGTGATATACTTGTTGACCGGGTTGAGGAGGGGCGTGATTCTCAGAAGGATGCGCAGAAACAGTTTCAATCTGCCCTTGAACAATTTGACTCCGTGGTAAAGCTCGAGGAAACAGATTTAAAGAAAGCCTATGATAAACTGAATAAAGAATACGAAAAAAGCAGAGCTGCTGCCGATGAAGTAACATCCAGAATTGATAAAATTGAAAATGTTGCTGATGCGCTGTTCAAAGAGTGGAAAGGGGAACTGAAGGAATATCAAAATAAGGATCTGCGTCGTTCCAGTGAAAAACAACTCAAAGACACCAAAGCACGTTACAAGGACATGCTTAGCAGCATGAGAGATGCTGAAGAAACCATGGAACCTGTACTGCAAATCTTTCATGACAATGTGCTTTTTTTGAAACATAACCTGAATGCGCAGGCCATTGGCTCGCTGCAATCTGAGTTTGCAAACCTGGAAGGTCAGATTGGTGAGTTGATCAAATCCATGAATGTCGCTATCGCTTCTTCCGATGAATTTATTGCCGATCTCCAAAAATAAGAAATGTCTATTCAAACACGTTCCATCGTTGCCCTGGTAGGGCGCCCCAATGTGGGAAAGTCGACTTTATTCAATCGCATCACCCGTTCGCGAAAAGCCCTTGTTGATCCAACTCCGGGGGTAACTCGTGATCGTCACTATGAAAAGGTGATGTGGGATGACAAGGTTTTTATGCTTGTGGATACCGGTGGCATTGCAGATGCCAGCGGTGATGTCATGGGGGGACACATCCGTGATCAGGCCATGGCCGCCATTGAAGAGGCTGACATTATCCTTTTTTTGATGGATGGACGAGAAGGTGTAACGCCTGCAGATCATGAAGTGACAAATCTTTTGCGTCGTACCCAGAAGCGGGTTTTCTATGTGGTTAATAAGATAGATAGTCCAGCTATGGAAATGGAAAGTCTGTCGCAGTTTTACGAGCTTGGTGTGGAAGAGTTGTGGTCATTATCTGCGGAACATAAGTATGGACTTGCCACACTTATGGATGCACTTTGCGAGGAACTGCTGGTAAATGAAGAGACTTTGAATTTACCTGAAGATACGGTGAAGGTTGCCTTTTTCGGTCGACCCAATGTGGGCAAGTCCTCCATGATTAATCAGATTCTTGGGCAAGATCGTATGGTTGTCTCTGA
>JAOZLI010000181.1:3463-5488 GCA_029934915.1 Desulfocapsa sp.
ACTCAGGAGCAGGGCAGGGGGCTGATTCTTCTTGTCAATAAGTGGGATCTCGTTAAAGATGACAAAGTGCGTCAACAACAGATCATGGGTGAGATTGCTCTTGCCGTACCATTTGTCAGTTTTGCGCCACTGCTCACAGCCTCGGCTCTCACTGGTTATGGCATAAAGCGCTTGTTTCCAACCATTGGCCAGGTTTATAAGCAGTTTACCGCTTCCTTCCCCACCTCAGCCCTTAATCGATTGCTGAAAGATGCGGTGGAAGATCATTCGCCGCCCATTTATAAAAATAAGCGCCTTAAATTTTATTACACTTCACAGGTTGGTAGTCGGCCACCAAAGTTTGTGGTGATGAGTAATAGCTCTAAAGGTGTTCACTTTTCTTATGAGCGGTATCTGGTCAATCGCTTTCGTGAGGGCTTGGGACTCGATAAGGTGCCTTTGCAGCTCTTTATCCGTGATAAGAACAGGGATAAAAAGAAAAGGTAAAAAATCGTTTATGCTTTTTTCAATGCAGAGTGAGTAGGCTCCTTTATTTAACGTTGATATGTTTTATAGTGTAACTAACGTGGGGAGGTTATGAACGTGGAGAGCTGAGCCGAGAGAAAGACGAAAAATAAATCCGTCCCCTTTCCTGTGCTGTTCTCCTGGGGATATAAGGGCTTGTACAAGCCCTAAGCCCGAAGTGGGAACTGCTAAAAATAGAGTCTGATGCCGGTGATTATATTCCATCCATTAACGCTTCTGTTTATTCCATTAAATTCCACCTCTTCTGTATCGGCAACGCCGTTCATTTCAAAATACTCAACACCACCCATAAGTTTGAGTTTTTGCTGATAGAGGTAATAATTTAAACCAAGATACAAAGCATTATAGGAGTCACCTTTGCCGGTAGTAACGGGTTGCTCGTAGCGTTTGGCAAAATCAAGGCTGTAATCGTCACTGCTTGAAGCGTAATGATAACGCATGGTCACCTGAAGTTTATCATCATTTAGCAGCAGGTTATGGGCAACATCATAGGTGGGAAGCAGGGTTAGTCCAAAAACATCACTCTTTGCACCAACTCCGGTGGCCATTGTACAATCGATACCAAAAGCGAAGGCGTCTATTGTCCCTTCATGCCACAACGAAATAATGTTTTCGTAGGGTTTAAAGGCGTTGTTGTCAGCATTCCCGTTGTTATAGAGATAATCCAAGTGCAGAGAACCGGTGTCGTAAAATAGATGCATGGGATAGTTCAGGCCCAAAAGAGCACCAAAACCACCTTCGAAATCAGTAAATTCCTGCTTGATACTGCCGCTGAAAAGTCCTGTCTGGTAGGACAATTCACCAACCTTGTCCGTAATATAAAGGCCAATAACCTCTCCTGGCATTACCTGGTTTACGAGTAGTGCCCGTTCCATGGTTTTAATGCGTTTTGAAGAGGTGGAACGTTCCATGCCGGTGTAGACATAGTCCAGTCGGCCGACACTTACTGCAAAGTCCTCTTTTTTCCATTGTATAAAGGCATCATACAGGCCTTTATATACAGGGTCGAAGTCATCGTTAATGCTCACCTGTACTTCAACTTTGAAATTGTTGAAGAGTTTGGTGTTAAATCCGAGATACATACGACGATTTTCCCAATCCTGTTCTTTGTTCCCTTCCGAATCTGCCCACCAGTATTGTCCATGGTATCGTCCAATAAGATCAAATTTCTGCACTATTGCGTTGTCTTTGTTTTCGTATAGCTGCGGCAGCTCCCAGAGAGAGGCTAAGAGTTCTTGTGCCTCAAGCTCCGCGGGGAAAATACTACTTATAAGACATGCCGCTAAGAGTGTTTTTTTTAGTGAAAAATGTGACATTGTTTTTTGTGTTGTGGAATTAGCTATGCGATTTCGTATAAAAATTTAGAGTACACGATTGGGAATTACAGAGTCAAGGATAATGCTGCTTTTTCTGGAATCATTGCTTGACATTGTTGCAGCATGTCTGATAGTTAGATAATGATTCTTGGACAGATATATAAGCTATGATGGTGGATAAAAA
>JAOZLI010000471.1 GCA_029934915.1 Desulfocapsa sp.
CAGGAATAGTGTTTACTTGCAGTTTTGCTTAAATGGTTGGAACGGCCAATGGTAATCTCTCCCTTACCAAAAAGAGGGTAGCTAAAATAGAGAGGGGGCTCAACAGTAAAATGAGGATTCAAACTGTACAATACAATCGTTTTTCTCATAAAAGAAAACCCGTCAAACATGGACACATCAACCAGAGGTTTGACGGGTGTGCGTTATTTCAAATGTACTTTAATTGAAAAGAACGCGTCTTTATCCATACAGGTTTTCTAGCCATCTAATCGCTTCGGATTCGTTTACCTTGCCAAGATACCGTTGAGTTGTAGACAGATCAGCATGGCGAAGGATTACCTTGCTGATAATTTCAATTGGAACTCCTGACCTGGAAGCATAGGTTGCAGCGTGACGTCGCAAATCATGGGGACGGAGTACAACGCCAACCAATTTCCCAGCATTCTTCACCATCTTCCATGCTGTGTTGTATGAGATCGGGAAGATTCTTTTTGGTAATTTGATCTCTTTGTCTTTAACATAATTTTTCAATCGATCCTGCAGCTTTCTAGGGATATATACCGCCTCACTTTCTTTTCCACTTTTAGGATCCTGAATGATTAGCTTTCGATCGTCAATATCCGCAGGGGTGAGCTTTAGAACTTCCCCTATACGCATACCACCCCGAGCCATCAACTCAAGAACAAGGCGGTTTCTGGTATTCATAGTACGGAAAATGATCTCATCCACGGTTTCTTTATCAATAATCTTCCACTGGATAATTTGTGGTCTCCGATAAATTTTCTTAAAAATAACCGAAGTACAAGGATTGAGGAGGTACGGTTGTGAGGAAACAATGAAGAAATTGTAAAAAGCAGAAAGAACTGCATATCGATTACGCTTAGTCGCCTGTTTGTTTCCCTCCGTTAAAGTGGTGAGGAATTCGAGTGTTTCTTCATGAGTGACACTTTCCAGGTCACGACCAGAGAAGCTGTCTCTGAAACGAAGGAGAACGAATTCACAATTCTTAACCGAATTCTCTTTTGAATTTGCTCGTTGATACTGCAAGTGGAATTCTACTGCTTTCAACACTTTCATTGTACACTCCTTAAGTTGAAGTTGTATATAAAATGTTTGTTGTTATGGACAGCATTATCTCAGAAATTCATTGAGATAATAAAGAGTTTTTGGCTTTTGCACGAATCCGACCCATATGGGCAGAGATTTTATTGATGATTCCTCTCTTGGTGTCATAGCCACAAATTTAGGCGAGTCGACCCAAAACATATTGCGCAACATAAGATATTGAACTACAATATCTCAACTTAAACGCATATGGCAGGGTGTATAATAATGAAACCAAAAAATCCATTTTTCTTCAGAGAACTACCGACAGACGGGCCTTTTTGTAACCGGGAAATCGAATTAAATGAATTAGCAAATCATGCTAAATCACTTGCGAATGTAGTTCTGTTCTCTCCTCGTAGATTCGGAAAAACTTCACTTATCAAAAGGGTACAAAGTAATTTATCAAAAGAAGGTGCCGTGTGTGTGTATACCGATTTCTACG
>JAOZLI010000472.1 GCA_029934915.1 Desulfocapsa sp.
ACCCCGATAAAGGTGGCGATCAGTTTGGGCTTCAACACTTTTCTTAAAATTACCATCTCCGGCAGAGAGAGGGCAATGACGCTCATCATAAAGGCGAGCACTGTGCCAAGAGCCGCGCCCTTACCGAGTAGTGCCTCCACCACAGGTACAGTTCCTGCCGCGCTGGAATACATGGGAATACCCATTAACACGGCGGCTGGAACAGACCACCAGCTCTCTTTTCCCATCAACGATGCCATTAAATTTTCAGGCACATAACCATGAATAACAGCCCCAACAGTGATTCCGGCGACAACATATATCCAGACTTTTCCAACGATATCCACCACCGCATCTTTTCCCATCAAAATTCTATCATTCCAGGTAAGTTTATTGCTGAGAACCAGCTCTTCAGCATTGCGCATCTCCTGCACCCAGTCCTCTATATGTTTCTCCATCTTCAATCTGCCAATGATCCAGCCTGAGATTATAGCAACCCCAAGACCTGAAACCAGATAGAGGGCGGCCACCTTCCAGCCCAAAAGACCATAAAGGAGTATCACCGCAATTTCATTGACCATGGGAGCAGCAATTAAAAAAGAGAATGTTACGCCCAAAGGAATGCCTGCCTGCACAAAACCCAAGAAAAGGGGGATGGCAGAGCAGGAACAGAATGGAGTCACAATGCCAAGCAGGGCGGCCAGAATATTCCCGGTGAACTCCCGTTTTCCGGCAAGGATTTTTCTGGTACGTTCCGGTGTAAAAAAGGTGTTTACAATTCCTATTATAAAAACAACAAGGGTCAATAAAAGAAGAACCTTGGGTGTATCATAGACAAAAAACTGAATGGAGGCTCCCAGATGACTCCCTGCTGTAATGCCAAGCAGGGAATAGGTAAAAAAATGGGAAAAAACTAATAACTGACTGTACAGAAGATACCAGCCCCCGAGGGCAAGTCCTCCAAGCAGCATCAAACGCGCAGTGGACATTGGCGGTATATTCCTGCCAGGGAGGTTCGGTTTCTTTTCGCAACCGCAGCCGGCCTGGGGCAATGTTTGTAATGGTTCCATCCTATTTTACCTCACTTGTTATAGCTCTTGCTGTTTTGTATCACGGTGTCCCAGTTCAGGCGCATCCCTTGCAATTCCTTATCGTCTTCCAGCCATTCTTCAAGATTTTTCAACATGGTAACCCCGTAAGCTGACTCCGGATCACGGGGAAGAGAGTACATAATCCATGTTCCCTGTCTCCTGTGCTCAACCAGGCCAGCATCTTCAAGGGTCTTCATATGTCTTGAGACCGTAGACTGGGCAAGTTGCAGGAATTCCTGAATCTCGCAAACGCAAAGCTCTTCGTTCTGCAATAGTTTTAAAACCCGTACACGATTTGGATCTGACAGAGCTTTCATTATTCGTATAAATTGTTTCATTTTCAGCAACTCCCTATTATTCACATATCGCCATATAACGATATATATAAACTACCACCAGACACCTGTCAATCCCCCTGTATTTCCTTTTTATCAAAAAAATCAGTATTGTCCGGTTAAGAATTCGAAGTCTATGCTA
>JAOZLI010000473.1 GCA_029934915.1 Desulfocapsa sp.
TAACCGTCAACTACGATCACGGTAGTCTCGTATCTTTTGGCTCCATAGAGCTGGGCCTGTCTTGTGAACGGACTCTCCAGAGCTGTCAACAGCGACGGTAACCGGCATATCCTGTACAACAAACTCATAAATTGCCTCCATTCCAAGGTCTTCAAAGGCAACCACTTTTGCTTTTTTAATGGCTTTGGAAACAAGATACGCAGCGCCCCCCACGGCCATTAGATACACTGCTCCATATTCCTTGATCAGGGCGATGGTTGCATCTCCTCGTTCCGATTTTCCTATCATGCCAATAAGGCCTGTTTCTTTCAGCATCATCTCGGTGTATTTGTCCATTCGAGTCGATGTTGTAGGACCAGCCGGTCCCACGGCTTCATCTTTTATAGGGTCAACCGGTCCCACATAATAGATAAACTTGCCCTTGAAGTCCACACCATCCGGAAAGGGTTTTCCTTCTTTGATGAGACTTTGGATTCTACGATGTGCAGCGTCCCGACCTGTCAGGATTGTTCCGTTTAGCAGCAGTGTCTCACCAGGTTTCCACGATGCGATTTCCTCTTTACTGATTCCATCAAGCTGAACTCGTTTAACGCTCTCTCCTGTTTCCCATTTAACGTCTGGCCAGTCTTCAAGAACTGGCGGCTTAAAGTGTGCAGGACCTGTTCCATCAAGACGGAAATGGATATGTCGGGTGGCAGCACAATTGGGGATCATGGCAACGGGCAAAGATGCAGCATGGGTGGGATAATCAAGTATCTTGACATCCAGGGCAGTGGTGAGTCCGCCAAGGCCCTGTGCACCTATTCCCAGTTCGTTAACCCTCTCATATATTTCAAGGCGTAATTCTTCCACCCGGTTTGCCGGGCCTTTTTCCTGCAGTTCATGGATATTAATTGGTTCCATCAATGATTCTTTTGCCAGCACCATGGCCTTATCAACGGTACCGCCAATTCCAATTCCCAGGATTCCGGGAGGACACCATCCGGCCCCCATGGTAGGAACGGTACGAACAACCCAGTCAACAATGGAGTCGTTTGGATTCAGGGTGACAAAGCGACTTTTGTTTTCAGATCCCCCTCCTTTTGCAGCTATTCGGATATCAACAACAGATCCCGGTACAAGCTCGGTGTAAATAACAGCAGGGGTGTTATCTTTTGTGTTCAGTCTGGCTCCTGCAGGATCTGCTACAATGGAAGCTCGTAATGGGTTCTCAGGGTTCATATAGGCAAGGCGCACCCCTGCATCAACCATTTCTTGAATGGAGCCGCTGGTGTCAAAACGACACTCCATGCCGATTTGTAAAAAGACGGTCACGATCCCGGTATCCTGACAGATGGGGCGTTGTCCCATTGCCGCCATACGTGAATTAATTAAAATCTGGGCCATGGCGTCTTTCGCCGCCTGACTTTTTTCATGTTCATAGGCCCGTGTCATGGCACGAACAAAATCACGAGGATGGGTGTAGGAGATATGTTGCAGGCTGTCTGCAATAGAATTGATAAAATCCTGACTGCTGATGGTTGTCATTATGGAACCTTTTGTTATGG
>JAOZLI010000182.1 GCA_029934915.1 Desulfocapsa sp.
GAATAGTAACATCGTCCTAATTATTCAGGTAACTGCTTATCTGATGCTGGCAGCTCGACAGTTACCGTTGTACCTTCTCCCGGAACAGAATCAATACGTACAGTACCGTCATGTTTGGCAACAATTGCTGCCACCAGTGCCAGGCCAAGCCCCATTCCTTTCTTCACTCCCCGAGGCTTTGTCGAGTAATACGGATCATAGATATTGGCCAAGTCTTTTTTCTGAATTCCGCATCCCTGATCACGGATGCTTATTCTGACATATTTTTCTTTCTTCTCACCTGCCTGACCAACTCGAATTTCATCAACATTTTCTGTATCGACAACTATTTTTCCGCCATCAAGCATAGCCTCTCGGGCATTGCTGAATACCTCAAGCAAGGCATTGCTCATCTGGTAAGAATCAACATCTACCAACCACAGGTTATCGGGTGGAGAAAATTCACAGGACACATTTGACTCACTCAATTCATGATTTTTGGCATATATTATCATGTCCCGAATGGATGTAGCTTGTTTGTGGGGATTGTTAAAATCTGAAAAAACAAGAAACTTCTTAGTGAGTTTTTTGGTAGTCTGTATAATTTCAACGGCCCTCTCCAGCGATTCATACGCACGATGTTCCTCGGACAGATCCAGAGCAGCCAGTTCAATATTCCCCTGAATTCCCATCAGAAGATTATTGAAGTCATGGGCTATACCATTGGCCATAATACCAATGGTTTCTATCTTTTTACTGTGTATTAATTCTTCAATGGCTTCGTTACGTTCATGCGCCAGGTGCCACTTTTCCAGAAGGGTACTTGCCGCTTGACGTATTTCTATAATTTCAAAAGGTTTTTTTAGAATAAGCAGATTATCCTGGGGAGATAATTCAGTATTAATGTTTTCCCATGAATAATCAGAATATGCCGTTATAATAACATACTGTAAACATTCATCTGCTTGTTGTAATTGCTTGATGGTTTGCACCCCATCAAGACCGGGTGGTATCCGAATATCCACAAAAGCCAGAGCATAGGGATTGCCATCCAGCTTCGCCTTTCGAACCATTTCTACGCCCTCATCTCCCTGCAACGCAGAGTCAATCTGTATATCTGGTGATTCACTTCTCGACGTGGAGTATCCGCTGATATCTTTCACCAGTGCATCGAGAGCAGAAGTATTAGAGGATGGGGACAATATCTTTATTATATCATCGTGAATATCCTGATTATCATCAATAACAAGAATCCGATTTTTTCTCTGTCTTATCATACAATATTCCCGTTTTTATGCTATTGGCAGGTGCAGGCGAAAAAGTGATCCCTTTCCTTTACCAGAACTCTCAGCTGTTAATGTTCCATGCATCTCTGTGGCCATATTAGCTGCATTGTGCAGCCCGAAACCATGTCCATCTGCTTTGGTGGTAAAACCAAAGACGAATATCTGCTGTAATATATCGCTATTGATACCCATTCCATTATCATGTACCTCCAGTACAACCGACTGACTATCAACAGGGTATAAACGTAAAAAGAGGCTCTTGTTACTCTGCTCTATTATGTCAAACGCATCCACAGCATTACTGATGAGATTGCTGACCACCTGTAATATCTTATATCTTTCACCATGCATTATTGGAAGCTCTTTATAATCGCGTTCCACGTTTATCTGTTTTTCCTCGATTTGCTGTTCAAATACTTGAAGGCATTCCTCGATAATAGCTGCCAGATCAATTTGCTCTGACAGGCCAGCTTCTTTTGCAGTATCCTGCTGTGTCCGTATAATCTCAGCCACCAAGTGTACGTGCTTGAGCTGGCGAGTGGATTCGCGCAGCAGTTTTTCCTGTTCTTCAACCAGTTGTTCGGAGAGTTTTGAGAAATACAGGGGAAGTTGCCTGCCTCTTGGGTCACTCGCAAAGAACTCTCCCGGATTATCTATGTGCTGATCAATTAAATCAACAATTCCCGGCAGAGTCAGACAACTGCTCTTTTTCACCATCTCCTGAATGTGTTCAGAAGACACGGATATGCTATTGAGTGTGTTCCCCACATTATGAAGTACTTCCGTTGCTACCTCTGCCTTACCGGCAAGGCGAGAGGTTTTGAGTAATTTTTCCATGGTTCGTGCATGCTCTATGGCAAGCGCAAAAACCTCGGAGAGGTGAAGGGCAACATTTAAATAATGTTTGATATACTGAGGGAAAGCAACCTGTTGAACATTTAAGATTGCTGAAACCTTGTCTCCCCTGCCTATACGAAGAAAAAAACTGTCTTCCGATGTATTTAGGAGATATTTCTTTTCGCAAGTTAGATGAAAATCCTTAACACGTTGCTGTTCCTTACTGCTCAAGGTTACAGTCTGGTCAAACTGCAGGCCCGTTTTGTGTACTCGTACATACTGGATACTTCCTGGGGCAAGCAACATGGTGAAGAGCTCAATGATAGAACTTTTCACTTCTGCCTCTGAGCTTGCTCTGGTTACACGACCAAGCAGATCCATGGCCATGGCAAAATCCGCAGAAGTACGCCGCGTTCTTTCATACTCTCTTGTCAGTTCCTGTTGCTTATAATCTGCTACAATCTTAGACAAAGCCAGACGATGAAAATCAAGGCCGATGGGAACGATTTCACTGGGAAGGTCGAGAAATGCAGCAAATTCTGCGAGACGCTCTTCACTCCTTTTTTCGGTCCCTGTATCAAGTAATAACAGTCTGTTAAGTGATTGACCAAAAAATTCTGCTGCTGTTTTCTGGTCAAATCCCCACTCTGTAACATGCTTTTTCCATTCTGCAAGCCAACCGGGAGTAAGTAGATAGGCACCATCCTGCTGCAATGCCCCCGTAAGGGTTTTACCAGCGAGAAGATGAAAACATTGTTCCTGTTTGTTGATTTTGCAATGAGAAAAATCCTGCCCAGGACCTGTCAGCTGTTCCAGGCAATAACAACCAAACAGTTCTATATATTCTGCGCTCGAACTATTTATGATCTCTGTTAGTTCCCCCCACTGCATTGGAGGGCGTCCACATCTGGCCGGGAATGCTTTCACCTCAACATTGGAAAAACCTTCCAACGCAACGGTGGCTTTCATTTCCGGATAGAGATACTCACACGCTATAAAACAAAGAACAGGAGTCATCGTCTCCTCTTTACTCTTGGGAGTAATTTCCCCATTTATGTACAGCATTGGAGATGGCCTGCAGTGTTTCTTCGCCTACCTGCCAAGGAATTTCGCCATGATTATCAGAAAGAATAAAGCCTCCCCCATCGGCTGCAGCAGCGATAAGATCTCTGACATTTTTTTCGGCCTGTGATGGTGTCCAGCGTCGCATCTCCACACCATTTAAATTCCCAATAATTGTAAGTTTATTACGACAGCCCTCTTTAAGAGCAGATATATCTTCAAGACAGCTGACACCAACCGCAGCAGTGCCCATGGCAGCAAGATCGCCAAGAATGGGAAGTGCGTTGCCCGAAGCCAGGTGGAAGGCTGTGGGACCCTGGATTTGGGAAAGGGTTTGCGTGTCCACTTGAAACCCGGTTTTCAAATACATCTCTCTTGCAATCATTGTGGGTGATGCCATCGGGTTAAAATAACAGATGGCAGTCGCTCCTGCCTGCAGTTGAGCATTGGCCCAGGCGACACAAAATTGTTGATTCACGGCCATTAGCTTGTTGAACAGGCCAGGATCTTCATACAGTAACTCAATATAAGCAGAAAGCCCCATCTGCATTACTGGCAGGGAAAAGGGAGAAACAACGACTCCGATAATTGGTGTTTCATCCCCTACTTTTTCTTTGAGTGCATGGATGGTTTCAAAAACTTTGACAAGGCAGGCGGTTTCTGTAACAGCCGGCACGGTCAAAGACAGAATATCACTCTTTTTTTTAATAATTGGGGTACCGGAGTTCGGTGGGCCATCTTCATAAAAGAGAACTTCACCACCAAAAGCCTCCACCTCCAATGGAGTATAAAAAAACGGATAGAGACAGTCATGTCGGTATTTGTTGAGCATGCGAAGCTGCCCCTCAACCACGTGCTCAGATTTGGAGAAATAATCTTTGATGCTTAAACCCAGTTCTCTTGCACCATGCATACTGAGCAGGAGAAAGAAAGGTACACGGTCCGGTTCTTTATGCCCGAGAGTAGTCAGAACACGCTGCATTGATGACATTGTCATGCGACCACCCCCATACTGTTTTCAACAGCCGTAACTGCCTCTCCAGCGGTGGCTCCCATCTCATCAGCACCAACTTCCTTCCAGAGTTGCGGATCGAAACGAAAGGGTGCTCCACCCACAATAATTTTGGTTTGTGAACCTGCTGCTAATAGCCAGGTCTTTACGTCTTTGACCTGAAGGGCCGAACGAAGCATAAGCGTTGAAATAAGAACAACCTCAATGGAATCATCACACACCCGCTGAACCAACTCTTTTGCGGTAAGGCGCCCGTAGTCCTGAAGCTCGTAGCCACTGGCTCGCAGGGTTGCATAGACGATCATTTTACCAAGGGCATGGTAGTCATCGAGCAGAACAATTGCCATTCGTGGCTGACTGCTTCGTTCAGAGCTTGAGGGCGGCAGGAATAAGTCTACAAGTTCCTCACATATTCGACTCCCCATATAGACTTGGGCGAGTGCCACAGTCCCTTCTTCCCATCCCTTGCCAATTTCTTCAAGAGCAGGAACAACCAGGCCTTCAACGATTTGCAATGGCGTGTTGTTTTTTTGAGAGTTATTTATTATTTCTTCCGCTCCCAATCGATCCATATTGAGAAGCTTAGCGGAAAAAGCTGTTACGAGTTCGCTATTTGAATGAATCATACAGAACAACTCCGTTCAAAAGTTACCAGCAAAAAACTGTCTGCTTTTCAGTATACTAATTGTCAAATTCTATTATTTAAGGGTATCAAAAAAACAAATCAGATGTCAAACCCATTAATTAGTGTTTCTTCCCCTTATCAAATTCCATAGCAAAGTGGCCTTTACGCCCTGCTATTCTCGTACAAGACTCTTTTTGGGACAAAGCACTACTTAAATGGCAGAAAAATCTCGGGAGTAAGAGAAAGCTATTGACCTCAAAAAGATATCTTGATAAAGCAAAAAATTGCTATTATCTAGCCTCTTAGAAAGAGAATACTCCCTCAATTATACAAGGTACGAAAACTGTTATGGATCTACTACGCACACTGGAGCAACGAAAATCCGTCCGCGCTTTTCTCGATCGGGAGGTGGAAGAGGAAAAAATAAGGAAGATTCTGACCGCATCCTCCCAGGCCCCATCCGGTACAAATATGCAACCCTGGCAAGTTGCAGTACTCAGCGGTAACACCAAACAGAGATTGCAGGACAAGATCGAAAATGCCTTTAGGACTGGTGATTCCGGAGGAGCAGACTATCGCTATTACCCATACCAGTGGAAAATACCTTACAAAGGTCGCCGGGTCAACTGCGGCAGGCAGATGTATAATGCCCTGAACATAGAAAGAAAGAA
>JAOZLI010000183.1 GCA_029934915.1 Desulfocapsa sp.
CGAGTACTTTGTCCTCGGGATATCAACTATATGCCTGTGGTAAAATTTTCCAAATGCCTCGATTTGAGAAAAAATTGCTATTCTCGGACAAGCTCCTAGAAACGGGACAAACAAACGTCGGACGCAGGAAATTGCCGAACTTTGCATGACAACCATATGCTTATTGGGATTCATCTCGTTTCGATTTCACACAAATACGTTTTATCATTCAGTTACAGTCCATGCTAACCATATGGTAACAACAAAGCTTGCCTAACACAACGAACGCGCCGGCCACTGATAAAAACGAATAGCAGCTCTATGTGGTACGTCTGATTGATCTGCTTTAATACACTTTTCTGTCAAAAAAGGCTATTTTTTCCTTAGAAAGGAGTAGAACAGGTCCTGCTCGCTAATAAAATATTGGGCTTCGATTCGCTCAAAGAGTGCATTAAAAATTTGCAGAGCAAACACACCGAATTACATTTTTGTAATCTTCGATAAAAATCCTGCATATTAACAGAAATGCGACTTTATGAATGAAGATTCATTGAAAGGTTGACCCCTGCGGTATCTTGGATTACCTTGTCTTTCGTGTGTAAATTCGACGGCTGGTTTATTTTGCCCATTTCTTACAAAACTTGAGCAACATAGCCTGTGCCTGGGAAAATACAATTACCATTACATAACAAACAGTAAGAGTTCAGTAGTATTCATTAACCAAAGGATATTTCTGGAAAATTTTATCATTTCAACACACGAAATGCTTAAAGGGGAGAATTATGAAAAAATCAATTTTCACGGTGGCTTTGTGTATGACCGTTGGGCTTATTTTCTCGACGGGCAACATCTGGGCAGCTGAAGATGCAGAACTTTTGGTCAGCGACTGTATCAAATGTCATGCAAAGGTGGTTAATGAGAACGCGGCAGATGGTGCGAAACATCTGTCTGAAGTCAGCTGCGTTGACTGTCACAACGAGGGACATCCACCCAGCACTCCTGTTGAGGAGATGATTCCTCAATGCGCCATGTGCCATGAAGGAGAGCCACACTACGAGGTGGACAACTGCCTTGGCTGTCATGCAAACCCACACCAACCCCTTCGGATTGTGTTTGGTGAAGATAATGTTGCTGTCTGCAACACTTGCCATACTGACCAAGTGAGCGAGGTTAAAAACAACCCAAGTGCTCACGGGGAATTTGACTGTGCAGAGTGTCATCATGATAAGCACGGATATATCCCAGACTGTAATGAGTGCCATGAGCCACACCGTCCTGGACAGACCTATGACCTCTGTATATCTTGTCATCTGGTTCACCAGCCGACCAACGTAACTTACGTTGAATCTACTTCCAACCAGGATTGTGGAGCCTGTCATGGTGACTTGACAATGTTATTAGCTGCTGGCTCAAGCAAACATGCCACATTGCAGTGTGCTTCCTGCCACAAAGATAATCACGGTTACATTCCACCATGTGCAAACTGCCATGGAGAAACAGGCCCTCATCCGTCGTCAATGATGAAGAAATTTCCAAACTGTCTGGAATGTCATAAAGATCCACATGATCTTGACATCTAATTATTATAGCTATTCAGCAGCAGCCAGCTGACCACGTTTATTTCTTGACCTCTTGCATGCGCGAGTATGCCTCAGGTCAAGAATGAACAGGTATCCAGTACCACTGGACCGGTTACAAGTGAGAGAGTCTATCAAAGATGGCCTGTTACCGAATAGTTGCTAATTATTTATTACAATTTATAGGAGAGGAAGAGTAATGAAGAGGGAGATTACATCTAGAATTTTGACGGGGCTTATGGCGCTGTCATGTTCCATAGTATTAATGGCCTGTGCCGCCGACCAGGCGCAGGAGACAGCAAGTGAACAACAACCTGTTGTTGCCGAAACTGCCCAGGCAGAAGTAGCTGCAGCACCAGTTGCTGGTGAGAAAGTGGAAATGAAAGAGGAGCAAAAAGCTGCTCAGGTTCCACTGTATACTGAAACACCGAAAAGCTTGAGTCCGGTTGAATGTGCGGCGTGTCATAATGGACAATATGTCAGACTGCAAGACAGCCTTTCAAAACATCGTTTTGACTGTCTTAAATGTCATACTCAACTGCACGCCAATATCCCAAGTAAAGACAATTACAACGACATACTTCCAAAGTGTTCGGCCTGTCATAAATTGCCTCACGGTGAAGCATTCACAAACTGCGGACAGTGTCACACAGACCCACACACACCACTCATTATTCCATTTGAAGGTGTAATAGGAAACGTCAAGAACCACACTGGAGAAAATGTTGTTGCCTGTGAAGTCTGCCATTATGATTCCGAAGGTAAGGAAATGGAAACCTTCCCAAGTAAGCATAATGTTGAAGTAGGATGTACCGGTTGTCACGGCGATGATAAACATGGCGTTCGTCCTTCATGTTTTGACTGCCATGCACCCCATACCGATGACCAGACCTATGCAGACTGCCTTGTCTGCCATAAACCGCATAGTGCAATGAATATCCTGCCCTACCCTGTTGACATTTCAAATAATGTCTGTGCTGCCTGCCATACCGAAATATATGGCCAGCTCCAGGCGAACCCAACCAAGCATACTGCCCTGCAATGTGCAAGCTGCCATGTTACCCATGGTCAGATTCCACGCTGTCAGGAATGCCACAAAGAACCACATGGAGATGCCGTACATAAGCGCTTCCCTAATTGCTTAGAATGTCATGTTGATCCACATGATCTTCCCGTAACACCAGGTTCTTAAGGCTCAGCTCTCTCTTTCTGGATATCTCGGTTTCACCGGGATATCCAGAAAGTCTTGTCATTTTCCACATTTCCTCCCACGCAATGAATCCGCAAACCCGTCTTCATACTGAGACAGTATTCCTGGAAGTCTCCCTGGCAGCCAGCAGAAAGAAAATTTATGCTCTACGGGCAGCAAAAGAGGGGAAGAAGCAACTTGCAAAACTCCTTTCGGCCATTGCTGTTTCGGAGGAAGCACAGGCACAACGTTTCCTGTTACAGCTTCGTGGACAGACAGGAACCTCAGAAGAAAACACCAGAATTGCATTCACTGAAGAAATCCCATCACTTATTACACAATACGAGACAGCCGCAGAGAATGCTGGACAGGTTGAAGAACGAGGCATGCATAGTGCATTTTCTCAGTCGGCCCGAGTCGAACGTATGCATATTCAATTACAAAAGAAACTGGATACAAACCCCGTCAAAGAATGTTCATATCATATCTGTTCTTTCTGTGGCTTTATCATGGAAAACCGGACACCTGAAAAATGCCCAATCTGTACGGCATCCTCACATCGTTTTAAAACACTATAACTGTCCCTCCCATTCCTTATCTACTCAAGCAACCGCGCGAAATCTGCCGTTGTATTCACCGGCATTTTACAAGTAAAATTTTCACACACGTAGGCAGTAGCCTGTCCGTTTATCTTTTTCACAGTTTGCAAAAAGGGCATATTTTTTTCAAGAAACTTTTGATTAGCCCCTCCATCCACCACCATCAAAATAGCATTCGGAAGATACCTGGAGTGAACCTCTTTTAAAAGAGCACGAGTATCATCATTCCTTTTATTTCCTGCAATTACTATCATTTGTTTAGCCTTTGCAGTTTGGATATCCAAAGCGCTCAGCATTAATGGCATAGCAGGCGCATAGCTTGCCAGCGTATCACTAAATGAGCCGATAGTCTTTTCTGCAGTGTCTGCCCACTTCTTATTATTTGTAAGCCTGGCTAAACGCATAAAATTAAGTGCAGCCACAGAATTACCAGAAGGCTCAGCACCATCATATGCCTCTTTTAAACGGGCCAAAAGCTTTACGGATACGGGAGTATCAAAAAATCCCCCAGCAGGATTCGCACACTCAGTAATCTGTTGCTCGGTAAGTTCAAGGGCCTGTGCCAATCGTGAAACATCATGACTGGCTGTATATAAATCGAGTAAACCCTGAATCAAAAAGCTATAGTCATCCAGTCCCGCAGGATATTTAGCCTCTCCTTCACGATAACGCCGCTTAAGCTTCGTATTAACCACTAGATTCCGTAGAATGAAATCCGCTGCCCTGTCCGCAGCCTGTAAATACTTATCTTCTTCTAAGACCATCGCAGCCTGAGCCAAGGCCGAAATCATCAATCCATTCCAGGCAGTAATAATTTTATCATCACGATGCGGACGGGTGCGTTCGTTTCGTATTGTCAGCAATTTTTCACGCCCTGTTCGTAAAAGCAACAGAACTTTTTCTTCACTCAACTGTTCTTTTCTTGCCACTTCTGTCAGATCATGTTCCTGATACAAAATATTACGCCCGGTAAATTCCTGTTGGGGATCATGAAGCGCATTTCCTTTTTCTTCCACACCGTAACGCAGCTTAAAAACAGCAGCTTCCCGTTTGCTTAAAAGAGTATCAATCTCTTGTGCTGTCCATAGATAAAAAGCCCCCTCACTATGCTCATCTGGACTATAAGGATTGACGGAATCCGCATCTTCTGCCGAATAAAATCCTCCATCAACATCTTGCATATCCCGCAGAACATAGTCCAGTATCTCAACCGCAATTTCTTTATAACGCTCCTCGCCATTCAGCTGATATGCAGACAAGTAGACTGAGGCCAATTGACTTTGATCGTATAGCATTTTTTCAAAATGAGGAATCCGCCACCGTGCATCCACAGAATACCGATGAAAACCACCACCCAGATGATCGTACATGCCACCAGCTGCCATCTGATCCAGGGTAAAAAGTGCCATATCCCTGGCCTCTTTTTGGCCATGATTGGTATAATAACGCAGTAGAAAATCAATCACCACTGGACGAGGAAACTTCTGTCCATCACCAAATCCACCATACTTCGGCTCATAGTTGTCTTCTATCTGAGCATATCCTTTTGCCAACCAGGAAGCATCAATCAACGGCCCTGCCACACTCGTATCTCTCTGCAGATGTGCAGTAACACGATCCGCGGAAAGAGTTAGACGTTGCCGGTTAGTCTGCCATTCTTTTTGCACTGCTTGTAGAATTTCGAGAAACCCCGGTCGTCCATAGGCTGCCCGTGGCGGGAAATAGGTCCCTGCATAAAATGGCCTGGTATCGGGGAATAAAAATACTGACATGGGCCAGCCTCCACCACCGGTCATTGCTTGTGTAGCCTCCATATATAGCTGGTCAATGCCAGGACGCTCTTCTCTGTCAACTTTTATGCAAACAAAATATTTATTTAAGAATTTGGCAATTTCAATATCTTCAAATGATTCATGAGCCATCACATGACACCAGTGACAGGTGGAATAACCAATGGACAGAAAGATTGGCCTGTCCATCTTCACTGCCATCTCGAGAGCCTCGTCACCCCAGGGATACCAATTCACAGGGTTGTATGCATGCTGCTGCAAATACGGACTCTTCTCGTGGAGCAGATGGTTGGCTTTAGCTGCTTGCTGCCTTTTTTGCATCCTAGCCTCCTGAC
>JAOZLI010000474.1 GCA_029934915.1 Desulfocapsa sp.
TTTTCCCCTGCTCTTTTGAGAAAATCCCCGGCGTTTCGTATTTGATAGGGTTTGGCCTCCTTGCCGGGATGCAGTTTATCGAAAAAAATCTCACACCCATATTGGCAGTGGCAAGCAATGATTCTTTACGCTTGTTCTCCCATCGTTTAGAGTAGACACCTCGATTTTCACCCAATTTTTTCCCCAACCCCGGCCATGTCATTTCCATGGGTAGGGTTTCATTACGACAATCGCTCTCACTTCCCTGCAATGCCTACTCCGCCGGAACTCGCAGGGAGGGGTACTTGCCTGTACATAACAATAGACCATTATAGATTTCTGCTAGCTTCAAAAGTAGCTATTTCACACTCTCTTTTCCGGGTAAAATTATCAAATGCGATAAAATTAACAAATGCGATAATCACTTCTTCGAAACAACAATCTATAACCCATTAGTTTACAGTATTTTTGCCCTGGCACGGTTTATGTAAAACTCATCTGGCCATCAGAAAAATGAACTTAAAGAGAAGAAAGCTCAACAATTGAAAAAAAGACAGCTTTATGGTGAGTTCTCCAAAGCATTCCGACGGTGCCAGAGACATAATGAGAGCTATATCGACAATCCATAATCAAAAGGAAAGAGTTATGAGTATTTTTGATTTCAAAAAAGGGCTGATTAAACTTGGAGATGGGGTTTGGGCCTACATTCAACCAGACGGTTCATGGGGATTGAGCAATGCTGGTTTAATGATTGATCAGAACAAATCCCTGTTGGTTGATACTCTTTGCGATGTAAATCTGACCAATGAAATGCTTACAACTATGCGTGAAGTCACGCCCGAGGCTGAAACCATTGATTTTTTGATCAATACCCATGACGACGGAGAACATTGGTTCGGAAATGAAGCAGCCCGGGCCGGTGAAATAATCTCTACTAAAGCCTGCGCCAAAGCCATGGCCGAATTCACCCCTGAGGCAATGGCCGAGATTATGAAACAAACGTCAAACCTTGGAGATTTGGAAAAGTTTTATCTTAAACATTTTGGTAAATTTTCCTTTGACAACATCGCAGTAGCTTTACCTTCATGGACATTTGAGGGACGCATGGAATTAGAAGTCGGGTCCAAAAAGGTCGAACTCATCGAAGTCGGTCCTTGTCATTCGGCAGGAGATCTAATTGTGCATATCCCTCATGCCAGAACCGTGTTCGTAGGCGACATTATGATAATGGGCGGCCACCAAATAATGTGGACCGGGCCGGTGGCCAATTTTATTAAGGCCATCGACTTAATTATTAGCCTTGAACCCAAACATATTGTACCCGGCCACGGCCCGGTCACTGGTACCCAAGGAGCCTTGGAGATCAAAGAATACTGGGAATATTACGCCCATGAGGCCGGGAGGAGATACGACCAGGGTATGGAAGTGTTTGCTGCAGCCAAGGATATTCCGATGGGCCCATACGCCGAATTCCACAATCCGGAAAAAATTGTGGTCAATGTAAATGCATTGTACAAAGAATTCAGCAATAAATCCGACCCCATCATTCAAGAGGAGCAGTTTAC
>JAOZLI010000184.1 GCA_029934915.1 Desulfocapsa sp.
CAGAGACGTATATTCTCTGCATCAACATATATTCCTGTTTTCAACGTCATGGAAGTAGTACTCTAACCTTCTAAATTTGATTGAGCCTGAATCGCTGTGATTGCTACAGTGTTAACAATGTCTGCCACCAGGCATCCACGGCTGAGATCATTTACCGGTTTTTTAAGCCCCTGAAGAATTGGCCCAATGGCAACAGCACCCGATGATCGCTGCACTGCTTTATAGGTGTTATTACCGGTATTAAGATCCGGGAATATAAAAACAGTGGCTTGTCCGGCCACAGGACTGTCTGGCATTTTAGTCTTGGCTACAGCTGGTTCAATGGCAGCATCGTATTGAATTGGTCCTTCAATCAGCAAGTCTGGTCGCTTCTCTTTTGCAATACGGGCTCCTTCGCGAACCTTTTCAACGTCTGCTCCTTTTCCTGAGGCCCCGGTTGAATAAGAAAGCATGGCAACTATTGGCTCAATGTTAAAGGTTTTGGCCGTATCGGCGGACGAGATTGCAATTTCTGCGAGTTGGGCTGAGTTCGGGTCAGGGTTGACAGCACAGTCGCCATAGACCAGTACCTTTGTATCTAAACACATAAGGAAAACGGAGGAGACAACGGATATTCCCGGTGTGGTTTTGATGATTTGCAGTGCCGGCCGTATGGTGTTTGCGGTGGTGTGAATGGCACCACTCACCATGCCATCAGCTTTCCCTTTGTAGACCATCATGGTGCCAAAATAGGAGGATGGACTGGCCATGGCATCTCTTGCACCGTCAAGGGTCATGTTCTTGTGTTTTCGTAGCTCATAAAAAGTCTCAGAAAATTCTTCGGTGAGTTCTGAGGTGATGGGATCCACAAGGGAAGCACCGGTTAAATCGAGCCCTAAAGATGCTGCCTGAGCCGAGATCTCATCCGGGTTCCCAAGAAGGGTAATATCCACCACGTTACGTCGTAAAAGAATCTCAGTTGCCCGGAGGATTCTTTCATCGCTCGCTTCTGGCAACACAATATGTTTTTTATCTTTACGTGCCCGTTCAAAGAGGCCGAACTCAAACATGACAGGAGTCACAGCTGCAGGCGTTTTGCTCAGTCTTGCCAGTTGTTTCAGACGTTCAGGTTCCACATGTTGTTCGAAAAGTCCAAGTGCCAGAGCAATTTTACGTTCATCGCCCGGAGCAATGATTGCAGGGACCGCAACAGCATTGGTCGTTGTTGTATAGGTGTCGGTTTTAACACTGAGCAGTGGAACCGTCTGATTCCTGCCGGTGAGCAGACGCATGGTGTTGGAGCCTGGAATGAAACCACCGGAAAGTAAGATGCCGGCAAGGTTTGGGTAGTTTGAAGAAAAGAGGGTGGAGAGTGATGCCAGGATGATATCGTCTCTGTCACCTGGAACAATAATAAGATCTCCGTCTTCCACATGTCCAAGAAAATGCTCCATGGTCATGGCAGCAATTTTGAACTGCTTGACGATGCGATCCATTCCGTCCGGTCGGTTCAGTACATTTGTACAGCCTAACGCATCCCCTATATCGCCAATGGTGGGTTTGTCCAGTTCTTCGTTTTCAGGGATCAAAAAAACGGGAACCCCTGCCGCTTCATCCGGGTCTTCCAACTCTACTTCCAGAACACCATAGGTGTCTTCAGCCATACGGTTAACAAAGGTTGCGTAGTGATGGCAACCCGATTCTTTGATGGCATCTGTTGTTATTTTGATCTCTTTGGCAATGTCACGAGGTGTCTGGTTCCTGCCGCTGATTACCCCGACAAAGGGGCAACCAAGATTCTTGGCAATCTCCATATTGATATCAACATCAAAGGAGGAGAGGAAGGCATTAGAATTCAGGCCTTCGCAGAGGACGAAATCATACTTTTCTTTGAGCGCACTGAGACGTTTGAGCAGTTCTTCCAGGAAGAATTTAAAGCGATCTTCTGCCACAAACGATTTTACCTCCGAAGCCTGAAAACCATAGCTTTCTTCGTAGCTCATGGAGGGGCAGTAGCGTCCGCAGATAAGTTCGATATCCGCGTCATGTTCCTTACTGCCTGTATCGATAACCGGACGAAAAAAAGCAACAGAGCTTATGGAGCGGGTAAGAAACTCCATAATGCCCATGGTTACAATCAGTTTCCCGGCCTCAGGTTCCAGGGAGGCGATATACAGTGTGTTGGCTTGCATTACTCTTTCATTATCAGCAGACGTTATTCCCATTCAATGGTAGCAGGTGGCTTTGAAGAGATATCATAGACAACCCGGTTTACGCCACGCACTTCATTGATAATACGATTAGATATAATTCCTAAAATTTCGTAGGGAATTTTTGACCAGTCGGCAGTCATTGCATCCTTTGAGTCAACGGATCGAATGGCAATGACATTCTCGTAGGTACGGTTGTCGCCCATAACACCAACAGTCTGGATGGGGAGCAGCACGGCAAAGGATTGCCATACCTTTCTGTACCAGCCACTCTTTTTCATCTCTTCAAGGACGATAACGTCAGCTGCACGGAGGATATCCAGACGTTCTTCGTTCACTTCTCCCATGATACGGATACCAAGTCCGGGACCTGGAAATGGCTGGCGATAAATTGCCTCTTCTGGAAGTCCAAGTTCCAGACCTAAATCCCGGACTTCATCTTTAAAGAGTTCACGCAGGGGCTCGATAAGATCAAGTTTCATCACTTCTGGCAGACCGCCAACGTTGTGATGCGATTTTATGGGTGCTTCTCCCATAAAAGATACGGATTCAATGACATCGGGGTAGAGTGTTCCCTGGGCCAGGAAGTTGACTTCACCTATTTTGGAGGCTTCTTCCTCGAATATTTTTATAAATCCGAGGCCAATACGTTTTCGTTTCACCTCAGGATCGACTATTTCGTGCAGTTCGCTTAAGAAAAAATCGGTCGCATTAACATCAATTACATTAAGCTGGGTTTTTTCGCGGAAGAAACGAAGGATTGCCTCACTTTCGCCAATACGCATAAGCCCATTGTTTACATAGATACAAGTGAGCTGGTCGCCAATAGCCTTATGGACAAGAGCAGCAGTAACTGAAGAGTCAACCCCGCCGGACAGGGCGCACAGAACTTTGGCATCACCAACTTTTTGCTGAATCCCTTTTACTGTGGATTCAATAAAAGAGGCCATGGTCCAGTTGGGCTCACAGTTACAGATACCGAAGATGAAGTTCCGTAACACATCGGTACCAATCAGGGTGTGTACAACCTCTGGGTGAAATTGCACAGCAACAAAGGGTTTTTCTTTATGCCTTATCGCTGCGAAGGGGGAGTGGTCACTTGTGGCGGTCACCTCAAATCCCTCTGGCATCACCTCAATGCGATCACCGTGACTCATCCAGACCTGATGTTTGGCACTCCCGGATTCGAGACCTGCAAAAAGGCCTTCGGTAAAAGAAACATTTAAGTCAGCCTTGCCAAATTCACGCATATCCGCATTTTCCACACGACCGCCAAGCTGTTGCATCATGAGCTGAGCACCATAACAGATACCAAGAATGGGCAGGTCAAGGTCGAAAATGCCCTGGTCTGAATGGGGGGCGTCTTTGTCATATACCGAACGAGGACCACCGGAAAGGATTATCCCTGTGGGTGCCATCGCTTTGATGGTGGCAAGATCAGTGGAAAATGGATGGATCTCACAATAGACTTTCTGCTCCCGGATACGGCGGGCAATAAGTTGAGTGGTTTGAGAACCAAAATCGAGGATCAGTATTTTTTGTTTATGTATGTTCATGTGTAATCCTGAAAAGTTATAACGTTTCTAAAGTGAAAAAGTTATCAAGTTTATTAAAGAGGTACAGTCGTAATACTACGAACTTTCAACTTTTTACTAGTTACTTTCAACTGGCGGGAAACCCGCCTTATGCTGTTCTGTAATTTGGAGCTTCTTTTGTAATAATGACATCATGAACATGCGATTCACGCAGGCCAGATGCAGAAATTCTGACGAAATGAGCATTTTCACGTAGATCTTCAATGGTGGCAGCACCCACGTAGCCCATACCAGAGCGCAGTCCGCCAAGGAGTTGATAGATGACATTGGAAAGGGGGCCACGGTAGGGGACTTTTCCTTCAATCCCTTCGGGAACCAGTTTTGACTGGCTGGAAACCTCGGATTGGAAGTAACGATCGGAGGAACCTTTGCGCATGGCTCCTAAAGATCCCATCCCACGATAACCTTTGTAGGTTCGTCCCTGATATAGGAATGTCTCACCTGGTGTTTCGTCAGTTCCAGCAAATAGTGAACCTATCATAATGGTGTGTGCACCGGCCCCGATAGCTTTGGCGAGTTCACCGGAGTGTTTGATTCCGCCATCGGAAATAATAGGCACTCCGTATTTTGTCGCCGCTGCGACACAATTTTTTATGGCTGTCATCTGTGGAACACCAACACCGGCAACAATGCGTGTTGTACATATAGATCCAGGGCCAACACCAACTTTGACACAGTTGGCACCTGCCAGGATCAAGGCCTCTGTTCCTTCGCCCGTGGCCACATTGCCTGCGATGATCTGCAGGTCTGGAAATGTGGATCGAATACGTTTTACCGCGTTTAAAACACCCTGAGAATGACCATGAGCAGAATCGACTACCACCACATCAACGCCAGCATCGATCAATGTTTGTGCATTAGCTTCAATGGCATCTCCGACACCTAGAGCTGCTCCAACCAGAAGACGTCCCATTTCATCTTTGGCAGCCAGGGGATATTTTTTGATCTTTTCAAGATCTTTAATGGTTATCAGACCGCTGAGGTTTCCGTTGTCGTCGACTACAAGCAGTTTTTCTATGCGGTGTTCATGCAGTAAAGCTTTTGAGTGTTCCAGGTCTATGCCCACCTCCGCGGTGACCAGATTCTTGCTGGTCATAACGTCTCCGACACGCAGGTCGTCATCAGAAACAAAGCGAAGATCACGGTTTGTGACAATTCCCACAAGCTTTCCATCACGCAGGACAGGAAGACCGGAAATTTTGTATTTCCCCATGATTCGTTCCACTTCTGCAACAGAGTTGGTCTCTTTTACGGTGATGGGATCAATGATCATGCCGGATTCAGATTTCTTGACCCGTTCAACTTCCTTGGCCTGCTGCTCAATGGGCATATTTTTATGGATAATACCAATACCACCTTCCCGGGCAATGGCAATGGCAGTCCGGTGCTCGGTGACGGAGTCCATGGCAGCGCTTATAAGGGGGGCGTTGAGGCTGAGCTTTGCTGTTAGTTTGGTTGTCAGGGAGACCTCATTGGGGAGAACTTGTGATGCCGCAGGGGCAAGAAGCAGGTCGTCAAAGGTGAGTGCTATTTCAATATTATCAGGTAACATGGACGCTCCTTAATCAGGATTCAAATGGAAATCATATATTAGATAATCGAACAGTAAGACTTATCGGTGTTCAATCAATAAAAAAATGGAGCAATTTCTAACTTGAGACTATTTTAGCACTTACG
>JAOZLI010000475.1 GCA_029934915.1 Desulfocapsa sp.
GCTGTTATCAGTTTGCACTGCGGCAGGTGTCCCCGTTTGGTGAAACTGTTGGTCAAGCGCAACCCCAGAGCGTGAAATGTTCGAACTTCAGGCAGTTGTTGAGCGCGGGGGAGTGGAAGTTCACCGAGTTTGGCTGCAAAGGAATCCCGTGCTGATTTGTTGAACATCAGGATCAATATATTTGGGGCAGCTGTTCCCTGCTCAAGTAGGTGGGCAACACGGGAAATCATGGTAGTAGTTTTACCCGATCCCGCTACTGCACTGACTTTAGCGTGACCACCTTGATGGTGGACTATTTTGCACTGTTCTTCTGTTAATTGTACGTCTGCCATATGTTGTTTTCCCAAATTACCTCAAATAAATTAGTGAGTAGGAAATGCAGAATAACTGTTCACTCATTAAAGAAGTTCAGGGGATAGTATACTAAATTGTCAATTAACCAGGCACCTGCAGATACTGTGGTATCAGCTATTGCGACAATTTTTATCTTGATTACCACTGAACCTCAGCTTCATTTTTTGGTGGTTTTCTGAAACCGCAGTGTTGCAGCAGGATACCGCCAAACGTCCATGCTCGTACCTCGCTGCGGGATTGTTTGTCAGTACCTTGCCGCAACCCTTGCTACTAGCGATGTCAGAAGAAAGTACCTGTCGCTAGCTGAGTTTTGGGGTAATTAAGATTTTTATTTAAACCAAAAGTCAAATTTCCTGGATAGTCGAAAAGATATCTGAAACGGTAACATTCTGTTGTAGAGGGTACGATTCCTCAACAGGAGCAACAATCCAGGTATGGTCGGGCTGGAGAACCTCAAGAGTCCCTTTGAAACCACGTGAAACTTTAGGTGACATGGAAGCCTTAAACTCAAAGGCCAACTTTTTTTGACCACGCTCCAGCACAAGATCGATTTCTTCACCTGACGAAGTACGATAAAAACTCGGTCTCCAATCCGGCTTTGCAGCAATAATCTGTTCAATGCAAAAACCTTCCCAGGACGATCCAACCACAGGGTGACCCAAAAGTTCATCCATACTCTCTATTTCAAGTAGGGCATGGAGTACACCAGGATCGCGGATGTAAATTTTAGGTGATTTTACCAATCTTTTTTTAAGGTTTGCACTGTAGGGTTGAAGAGAGCGGATCATATAGGTTTGCTCTAAAATATCCAGGTACCGTTTTATGGTTGGGTGGGTAACCCCTAAAGACTGACCAAGCTTGGAGAGGTTCAGAAGCTGGCCGTGATAGTGAGCCAGCATGGACCAAAACCTTCGCATTATTTGAGGAGCAACTGAAAAACCGAACTGGGCAATGTCATGCTCCAGATAGGTTCTGATAAAGTCTTCCCTCCAGGTCATACTGATGGAATCCGTGGATGCCAGAATTGATTCCGGGAAACCACCGCGCCTCCAGAATTCCATGAGTCGTGAGCGATATTTAGTTTTTTGGGCGACAAATTCATTGAAGGTAAATGGTGTGAGTTCAATATAATGGATTCTACCGGCCAGGCTTTCTGAGCTTTTACGAATCAATTCCTGAGAAGCGGA
>JAOZLI010000026.1:0-5479 GCA_029934915.1 Desulfocapsa sp.
CTAAAACAGGTGGTTTCAGACCTGCCAAATCCTGTATCGGTGTTGATTCAACTGTGGATGTTTCCTTCTCTTTCATTTCAGCCAAAGCGGCCCTATTTTTTTCAAAGAAGGTTTCAGGTTCTATCGTCCAGCCGTCAGCCATTCTCTTCTGTTCTCTTTTCATTGTCCTGTAGATATACCTGCCAGCCAATGGAGCTATCAACCGGGGTTGTGATCCTAAGGTGTGGTAGATGTCCTGAAGAAGATCATCAAGTTGCCGGTGAAGCACCTTATCCTGGCGATACCACTTTTTCATAGCCCAGATGGCCCCGGCGTACATGCTGCGTAGTGGTTTAACCTCTTCTAAGTATCGATCCCGAACTCGTTTATCGCTACTGTATTGATAGCGTTTCCAACCTTTGAGTGTGGTTCTGATCAAACGAAACAGACTCGGTCCGTTACTGTGGAAATCCTGTTCAAAGGCATTGAGCAACAAGCCTTCTTCCTCACCTGCTGGTATATGCGGATGCCGATGATTAAAGCGATACTGGCCATGGCTGTCAGAGAGTTTGAATTCCTCCTGCGACAGCAATGTTCCATTCCGTTTCAGTTGCGCATGCAGAGGTGTTCCATGGTTGGCGGTATAGAGCATAAACTGATGAAAATCCACACTGTGAGAGACAGCATAATCGACCACCTTTCCGATATTTTCGGGAGTATGTTCTTCAAGACCGATAATAGAAGAGCCCAAAACCCTGATACCATGCTCTTGAAGATCTGAAACCAGTGCTCGGGTTTCGATTCCTGCAAGTTTTGCGTACTGGCTTTGTTTCCCCTCCAGCCCCATCCATACCCAGGAAATTCCCAGTTCTACCAGCTGTTCCATCGTGTATGAATGCAGCACTCTAGCAGAACTGAACACATAAAGAGCCCAGCTCTTGCCGTGTATTTTCATCTGTTCAAGCAGCCCCAGTGCACGTTCCCGATGCAGGAGAAAATTTTCATCAAGGATAAAAAATGATTTCGTTTCAAGTTTTCTCTCCAGCCCCGCCATTACACCAAAGAGCTCTTTACCGCTTTCATAAAAGTTGATAAATTTTCCCTTACCACCAAACAGAGCCGAAGTGGAGCAGAAATTACACCCCATGGGACACCCCACAGATGGAACAACCACGGCGGCAGTATCTGCAGATTTATTGGAAAGGGTCTG
This sequence comes from Desulfocapsa sp., assembly GCA_029934915.1. GTDB lineage: Bacteria > Desulfobacterota > Desulfobulbia > Desulfobulbales > Desulfocapsaceae > Desulfocapsa. The sequence continues at coordinate 1,190 of JAOZLI010000026.1, forward strand.
CCCCAGAATTCGGGTTTTTGTGGCAGAAGAGACCGCAGGATGTTTAACCGCCTTATTCATATCCTGCTGCAGATAACGCCTGAACCATTCAATTCCATCTCCGCGAACGATATAATCCGCATCCAGTATCTCATCGACACCATCCATATTGCTGATATGCCCACCAACCACAATTATTGCCCTGGGCTGACATCTGCGAATCAATTGACACATTTTTTTTACTTTACCCACATTGGGAATAATAGAACTCAGTCCGATGATGTCATATTCGTTATTTTTGATGGTTTCGATAAAAAATGACAGATCAGGAAAATCGAGCAAGCTACAGGGGGCATCAATATTTTCCTGGATCATCAACAATCCAAATGAACGATGAAACATCCGCAAAGAGAAAACTCCCTGTACGCGGGTCACTTGATTATGATACAGTTCCATGGGGTTGATTGTACTACTGCCATATTCGTCATCCTGAGCGTAGGGGCCAAAGACACTGGACAACAAAATCTTTGCTTTGTTGCCAAGTGGATGTACAGGGTGATTATTTTTCATAAGAAGACCTCCTTAGAAGATGTGGGCACTTTTATATATACCAATAAGTATGAGCATAAAGATCTAATCTAATTAAAGATAGTGAAGAAACTCGAATGACAATTCTTTTACAAAACAGCAGGCAGTGATGAAACGTACATTTTGGTTTCTCCATCCCATTACCATTTTCGTTTTTTCCATTATTGCCCTTGCCTTATCCCTGTTCCTCTATATCTACTGGTATGTCGAGGTCAGTAGTGGTTTGCAAAGGGTGATCTCCAAGACCAATCTGGATCCGGCGCAGTTCGTCGCATGGCAGACTTGGGTGGTGATCATGGTTTTGTCAATTCTGGTGGCCATTATTCTTCTTGGTATTATCCTCGTTTTTGTTTATCAGCGAAAAACGCTGGCCCTGTACCGCTCACAACACAAATTTATCAACAGCTTCACCCATGAACTCAAAACCCCCGTCACTTCACTGCAACTGTACCTGGAGACCATGACGAGAGTAGAACTCCCCAGAGACAAACAGAAAAAATACCTGGCGTACATGCTGGACGACGTCTCCAGATTAACGGACAATATTAATGGTATCCTTAACCTGGCGCGCCTTGAAGCCAAGGTTCAGGGTGTGGAGTTTGCGGTTGTTGACCTGGTGGAAGAGGTGGTCGAGTTTTACCGGAAGAACGAACAGTTATTTCGCGAAAGTGAAATTCTGGTCAACAAGTCCAGGGGACAGAGTTATTACTGTTCCATTAACCACTCACTCTTTCAGATGATGCTGATGAACCTGTTATCCAATGGCATCCGCTACAATGAAAATGATCGCCCCAAAATTACCATCAGCTTCGGTCAGACAGAAACCCGTGTAGAGCTAACAATTTCCGATAACGGCGTAGGCTTTGAAAAATCCCAGGCCAGAAAAGTTTTTAAGAAATTTTTTCAGATTGAAGAGCAGGAACTGACCCATGCCGGTGGAACAGGGCTGGGTCTGTATATGGTTGACCAGGTGGCCAGACTTCACAAAGGAAAGGTTACGGCCCACAGCAATGGGCCAGGCAAAGGATCACAGTTTGTTGTATCGCTGCCAAGGGTTGCAATGACCAAAAACAGCAGAATCAATGAGAATGAATAAAGAGGAAAGATGTGCAGATAAAAGATAATAAACGAATTTTACTGGTGGAAGATGATCTCCATATCTCCGAGGGTATTGCCTTAAATCTGGATCTGGAAGGATACGAGGTACAAATCGCCGGGAACGGAATAGAAGGCCTGGCAATCTGGAAACAGTGGTGTCCCCACTTAATAGTCCTCGATCTGATGTTACCCGGCATGGACGGTATGCAAATCCTTCAGAATATTCGTTTGGAGGATGAACGTTTACCTATCCTGATTCTCTCTGCCAAAGGCGACCCGTCGGACAAGATCAATGGCTTCACTGATGGGGTGGATGACTATATGACCAAGCCCTTCAACCTGGAAGAACTGTTACTGCGGATAAAACGTTTACTAACCCGGGATCAGTGGCAACAGGAAGATCGCTTTACCGACAGTGAAAGCGAGACAAGCCCATACTGTTTTGGCACAAATGCAATTGATTTTTCCACTGGCCAGGCCCGGAACCGTACAGAAAGCATTCAACTGACCGAGCAAGAACTCAAATTACTCAAACTCTTTATCACCAACAAAGGGAAACCTCTGTCACGGAGTAAATTATTAGAAATCGGCTGGGGCTACAGCAAAGGAACCTCCACCCGCACCGTGGACAACTATATCGTTCGACTGCGCCGATACTTTGAGGACAACCCCAAGGAACCAAAACATTTCATAAGTCGTCGCTCGTTAGGGTATGTCTTCAACCATGAAGACATAAATACTTAGAGATCCGGCACAATTAAAACAGATTCACCAGTTGCTAAGACCTGACTACACACCTGATTTTATTACCACGATTTGCTCGCAGAATACATTCTGCATAAAAGTACCCGATCACGAAGACGAATCAACGTGACCGGACGGGGAGGAGTAATGCTCTTGTGATCAAAATAATCGGCTATTAACAAAGAAATGCGTTGCAATGCTTGCAAAGTACCCCAAAGCGATGACCGGCATCCACTTCATATGTCCACCAAAGGTATACATTCCACGGGCCTGCCCCATAAGAGCAACGCCAGCAGCAGAACCAATGGAGAGCATACTGCCACCAACACCAGCGGTGAGAGTAACCAGGAGCCACTGTCCCATAGACATATCGGGAGACATGGAAAGAACTGCAAACATTACGGGAATATTATCAACGATGGCAGAAAGAAAACCAACCAGGACATTTGCGGTTGTGGGGCCCCAGCTGACATACATGATTTGAGAAACAACGGCAAGGTAACCAATAAAACCAAGGCCACCAACACAGAGAATAACACCATAGAAGAACATCAGGGTATCCCACTCAGCCCGGGCAATATTTCTGAACACATCAAAGGCGACAATGTCACCAAGCCGCTCATCTGCTTCCCCTTGTCTTCTTCTATACTGCTCCCCTTTTGTTTTATGGGTTTTCTTCAGGTAAAAACCATAGAACTTCAGATATGCCAGACCTGTCATCATTCCCATCATAGGTGGCAAGTGGAGAAAATTATGAAAACTGACGGCCGTGGCAATGGTCAAGAGAAACAAACCAATAACCACAAAAGCACCGCGTTTTAAGGTAACATCCACGTCACCGGCCTCTGGTTGAATCTTAGGTACCGCAAAACTCATAATCAAAGCGGGTACCAGCCAGTTCACCACAGATGGAATAAAAAGGTTAAAAAACGTTGCAAAGTCGATGATTCCTTTTTGCCAGACCATAAGGGTCGTGATATCACCAAAGGGACTAAACGCACCACCCGCATTGGCAGCAACCACAATATTAATACAGGCCAGACTAACAAATTTCACATTATCCTTGCCTATGGCCATAACCACTGCACACATAAGCAGGGCAGTGGTCAGGTTATCAGCAACCGGTGAGATGAAAAAGGCCAGGACACCAGTAAGCCAGAAAATTTTCCGAAGGGACAACCCGGCATTGACCATCTTTACCCGAAGGGTTTCAAAAACAAGCCGCTCCTCCATGGCATTGATATAGGTCATGGCCACTAACAAGAAGAGGAAGAGTTCCGCGTATTCAAGGATATTATGCCGAACTGCGATCTCGGCAGCATGGGTAAATCCATTACTGGCATACACCCAGCCAATGATACCCCATATTATTCCTGCAGCCAGCAGCACAGGCTTGGACTTTCGCATATGGGTGTATTCTTCCGCCATAACAAAGCCGTAGGCGACCACAAAAATGATCAGTGAGGCGTAGCCCACCCAACTGGTAGTCAGATCCATATGATCTCCACCTCCAGCCCCCGATGCCAACGCCAATCCTGGCACACCAAGAAGTACAAAAAGTTGTAAAAACAGCCCGTAAGATAATTTCTTCAAAACATTTCCTCCTCTTTCACGAGATTCTAATAAAAACTCGATCAATCCCTCTTTTTTATAATTTATACCAACTACACTGAATACCTTTGGCAGTGCATACTGTTCCAATCCCAGTATGCACTGCCAAAAATATTTTTTCCACAAAATTAACATGCAGGCTGCAAAACAGAGCAGCCTGCATGTCATAGTAAGAGATGTATACCTGCAACATCACTCTTGGAAGTGAATGGATTATTTGAATGGAGTCGCGCTCCGTTGCAATTCTTCTTTGTTTTAAATAAGGCACGA
>JAOZLI010000026.1:5579-14977 GCA_029934915.1 Desulfocapsa sp.
ATTTGAATGGAGTCGCGCTCCGTTGCAATTCTTCTTTGTTTTAAATAAGGCACGAAACATGCCACAATCGAAGCATTTTGCGTTTACCATGTTATTACAGAGTGTTAACTGACGAACAAACATTCATTGAAAAAAAGAACAGAGGCACGAGACGAAACACATCGTGAAACAAAGCGAGACCAGACAAACCACAAACACAAGACGATTGGCCTGATATTACCTGACATGGGTAAAAATAGAGCCTTCGCAATAACCGTCCGGTAACAGCAAAGGCATTATTGAGGGGGGGGGTAGTTAGAGACCAGGCAACTCCCAGGAAATTGCAGCCTTCCCCTGTTTTTCCAGATAAGCATTTGCCTTGGAAAAATGATTATTTCCAAAAAATCCACGATGCGCTGACAAAGGCGACGGATGGACAGACTGCAATACTAGATGACGCTGCTTATCTATAATCTTTCCTTTTTTTTGCGCATAACTGCCCCAAAGGAGAAATACCAGCCCGGAATGCTCATCATTAAGTACTTGTATTACTCTATCGGTAAAACGCTCCCATCCTTTCCCCTGATGAGACCCTGCCCTCCGACTTTCCACCGTGAGAACACTGTTCAGCAACAGCACCCCTTGCTCTGCCCAACTTTTTAGATACCCATGGCTACTCACAGGAATACCAAGATCATTCTGGATTTCCTTAAAAATATTCATAAGAGATGGTGGAGTTTTGACACCCGGTTTCACAGAAAAGCAGAGCCCGTGCGCCTGCCCGGGGCCATGATATGGATCCTGCCCGATAATCACAAGCTTAACGTCATTAAAAGAAGTCAAATTCATACTGCTGAAAATATCTTTTCCTTCAGGGTAGATCACCTTCCCCTGCTGCTTCTCCAGGATCAGGAATTCTCTAAGATTTTGCATATAATCCAGTTCAAATTCCTGACCAATTCTCTTCTTCCAAGAGGGTCTCAGCTGCACTCTATCTTGAATCTTTGACATGACACAATCTCCGTGAAATACCCCTCGGCACAACTTGCAACATTATTACGCCAGGAACATTTTTTAGTCAAAACGTATCTGTTTTCACACTAATGCTTGATACAAATTATTAGACCCCATATACTTACCCCACAACATCATAATTATCATCCTCTGAGAACTGAAGAAGAATATTCATGGACACAACATCCTCTACAGAAAAGAAAAACAGAGAACTCCAGGCACAGATCGATACGCTTCAAACCGATCTTAAAAAAAGCCAGCATGTTTTCGAGCAAATCGAGAGCTTTTCTGCTCAACTGGGACTACCTGTCGAATTACATGAAATATACAGAAATAGCATTCAGCTTTTCAAAGACCTCTTGTCCCTGGACTACAGTTCATTATTTTTAAAAGGTCCAAAGCCGGAAACACTTGTAATTCAGGATACGCTGGGATTCCCGGAAGCACTCATTGGAAACTTCACCATTCGTAAAGGAGTTGGCCTTCCTGGACTTGTGGCCTTCACACAACGTGTAGAAACCATAGAAGAAGTTGACAATGAAAAACGCATAGATATTCCTGATATTGTTTACAAAGAAAATATCCACTCCGCTATTGCTGTACCCATGATGCATGGCAAGGAACTTTTTGGTGTTATTGTTGGACATACGAGGAAAAGAACTCTTTTCTCTGAACATGAGCAGCGTCTTGCTCAAATTTTTGCCAATCAGTCAGCTACGGCCATCGAAAACACCACCCATATCCAATCACTCAATATTTCCCAAAAAACACTCAAGGAACGTTCGTCCGAACTGGAATCCATTTTCGAAAACTCAGTAACAGGCATTATGCTCCTGAAAGAAGGTCGGATTCTTGCTCGCTGCAACCAAAAACTGGCCGACGTTATGGGCTACGAGTCACAAGCAGAAATGCAAGGTCTCAACATGCGCGCACTGCATCTCTCAGAAGAGAGATACCAGGAAATTGGAGAAATACTCTACACGCCAATGAAACTTGGCAAGCAAGCACATACGGAATACCAATTATGTAAAAAAGATGGCACCCCTATCTGGGCTGAAATATCAGGGAGAGCACTGGATCGAAACACTCCACCGGATCTCGCCAAAGGTGTTGTTCTCATCATTGATGACATCAGCCAACGAAAAAAAATGGAAGAGGAAATCCTCCATAACCGAAAACTCGAATCCTTCGCCATCATGACAGGTGGACTGGGCCATGATTTCAACAATATTATCACTGCAATTCTTGGCAACATCGACCTCAGCATGACGGTCCTTAATCCTGAAAATCAGGCCAGCTCTTTTTTACAATCCGCAAAAGAGGCTACCCTGCGAGCCAAAGATTTAACACACCGGCTTCAGACATTTTCAAAAGAAAGTAAACCAGTTCTGCAAACAACTTCGCTCCCCGAACTCATACAAAAAGCAGATTCCTTATTCTCCTACCAGGAGATTAGTCTTGCCAGCCACTTCACGGAAGACCTTAAACCCGTCGAAATTGACGCCAGGCAAATCGACAAAGCAATCCGAAGCCTCCTCAAAAACAGCGCCCAGGCCATGCCCGATGGCGGTGAGATACATATCAGCTGTTCAAACTTTGACAACGACGGTGACATAACAGGGCTCAGAAGGGCTTCCTACGTAAAAACCACCATTACCGACACTGGCCAGGGCATACCCGCAGATATTATAAATAAAATTTTTGATCCTTACTTTACAACCAAGACCCGTTCTAACAAAAAAGGAAGTGGCCTGGGGCTCGCCACCGTCCACTCAATCATACAACGCCACAAAGGGGTCATTACCGCAAAGTCGAACGAGGAAAGCAGCGGTGCAACTTTCACGTTTTACCTTCCTGCCTCTCAAGTTACACAAAACGGACAAACGGACGAGGCACACCACAAAGACAAAATCCTCAGCCACCAGCAAAAGAAAGTCCTTGTTATGGATGACGATAAGGGGATCAGGGATATTATAGTCCAAATGCTCACCCTGACAGGTTACGAGGTTGAGACAGCCGTTGATGGAGAGACGGCTGTTGCTCTTTACCGTGCAGCCCTGGATACAGACCCTTTTCAGGTAATTATTATGGACATAAATATTCCTCTGGGGATGGGAGGGGTGGATGCTGTCCGTAAAATAGGCGAACTTGATAAGGACGCTAAGGTTATTGTGTCCAGCGGAGACGCCATGGATCCTGTCATGCTAGATTATAAAAGCTATGGGTTTACAGCAGCTGTCAGCAAACCCTTTGACTTCAGCGAATTACACAAAGCATTGTCAAAAATATTCACCCCCTGAAACCTTTTAGAAAGATTCCACACGCCGATTTGCCAAAAGGAACAACAATGACTATTGCTTTAAGTCATGTTTACACACGATTCAAATTCACCTGGCCACAACTCTTCCAAAGAGGACAATACCGAGCCAGCGTACAGCGAAACAGTGCTGGCCACCGAGAAAGAACAGGATGTGATGTCCTGCTCACTGGTCTTATCTTCTGTTGGAATCAGTCACCGGATTAGCCAGACACCAGAAAACACGTTTCTGCAGGTATCTTCAGAAAATCTTCATGCTGCCCAGTTTCAGATACAATCCTATTTGTACGAAAACAGAAACTGGCCACCCAAACCCGACACATCGGTCGAGACCTTCACCCAGTTTCTACAGCCTCCCACATTACTTCTCATTGGTGCGCTGGCTCTGTTTTTCACTGTTACCGGATCCTGGTCAATGGACTCGTCCTGGTTTACCCAAGGTGCTGGAGATGCTGACAAGATCCTGCAAGGACATGAATATTACCGTTTAATAACAGCGCTCACCCTCCACGCAGATGCTGTCCACCTCCTTGGCAATTGTCTCTTTGGCGGATTTTTGTTTCATTTCTTCTGCAGACTCACCGGCAATGGTTTTGGAATGTTTGCCATGCTCCTCACTGCTGGCATGGGCAACTATATTAATGTGACACTGCATGGTGACAACCATCGTTTTGTAGGATTCTCCACCGCTGTATTTGCAATTATCGGTATGCTTGCCATGTTAAACCGCCATGGCAGGGTCAGTAAACGCTACGTCCGTGTGATACCCTTTATGGCGGGAGCTGCACTTCTTGCCATGATAGGAAGCTCCGGTGAACGTACAGATCTCGGCGCTCATTTCTTTGGCCTGTGTGCAGGATTTGTCACCGGTTGGATCCTGGGTCGCCCCCTGTTCTTACGCCTGCGGGAATCACTGTTACTGCAAACCAGCCTCTTTATTTTTTCCTGTGCAATCATTATTTTCTGCTGGAAAACGGCTCTAGCCTGAAATGCTATCATTTTTTTTTGATAAAACATTGCACTTACCAAAAGAGTCATTACTTTAGATAAGATTATTTATTTAGCCTTAGGGCACATTCAAATGAACCCTTAACAATCCACCCTTATTCCGGGAGAGACTTTATGCCAGGTCAGGATCAACAACCGCCGTGGGGAAAGAAGAAAAAACCCCAGACGCCTGAAGAGGTAATTGCACAACTTATCAAAAAGGTACAAGATTACTTCTCTGATTCACCAAAAAAAAACACGCCCAAAGGACAACCACAACAACCGAGCGAGCCACCAAATCCCTTTGCTGCCATTGGCAAGATTTTGGGCATCGTCTTAATTGTTTTAATCCTGCAGGGCGTCTATGCCTCTTTCTACAAAATCACACCAGGTGAGGTTGGCGTTGTCCTTCGTCTTGGCGAGTACAATCGTACCTCAAACCCCGGTTTGCATTTCAAGGTTCCCTATATAGACATTCTCTATAAAGTTGACGTTGAAGAAATTCGAAAAGAGGAATTTGGTTTTCGAAGTCGCTATGTCGGGCAAAACAGCAGCTCCAACCGCCATGGATACGACATGGAATCCCTAATGCTGACAGCCGACAAAAATGTTATCAACGTGGCCTGGATTGTCCAGTATCGTGTTGATGACCCGCGAGCCTTTCTCTTTCAGATCAAAGATGTTCGTTCTGCTGTTCGGGATCTTTCAGAGAGTGTAACCAGGCGAATTGTCGGCAACATGGACTTTGATTACGTATTAAGTAATCGTGACCTGCTGGCTGCGGAAGTAAAATCTGAGCTGCAAAAGGAACTCAGAAACCTCGAGTCTGGACTTGCCATCGGTACCGTTCAGTTCCAGGATATCAACCCGCCGGATAAAGTAAAACCTGCTTTTAATGAAGTAAACGAAGCGGATCAGGATATGAAGCGCCTTGTCAATGAGGCTGAAGAAATATACAACCGCAAGATTCCGCGTGCACGTGGTAGTGCCAAGCAGATCATTGAAGAGGCACACGGTTATGCTGTTGGCCGCGTCAATGATGCCAAGGGTGAATCGCAGCGTTTTCTCTCTATCCTTACCGAGTATAGAAACGCTCCGGAAGTAACAAAAAAACGCATGTATCTCGAAACCATGCAAGAAATCATGCCTGCAGTGGAGTCAATTTACGTCATGGATGAGAATCAACAAACACCGCTGCCACTGTTAAATTTAAGCCGTGGAAGCAGTGCTCTTACAAATCCAGCAAACACCAGCAATTAGAGAGGAATAGATATGAAACAGATAGTTCAATTTTTTCTCGTAGGTCTGGTGCTGCTTAGTGTCACCGTAGTCTACGACGGATTTTTTATATTAAAAGAAGATCAGCAAGCCATGATTACCCAGTTTGGTGCGCCCGTTGGGGAATCAAAAACCGATGCAGGCTTTTATTTCAAACTCCCCTTTGTACAGGATATAAGCTACTTCGACAAACGGATTCAGATCTGGGACGGTGAACCCAACCAGATCCCGACAAATGATAAAACATACGTCTACCTTGACGTTACCGCCCGCTGGCGCATCACCGATGCTCTGCAATATATGCAGGCTGTAAAAACAGAGGCTCGTGCAAAATCACTGCTTGACGATATCATTGACGGTACTGTTCGGGATATGGTGAATAAGAACAATCTTATTGAGATTATTCGCAGTTCCGACTGGTCCACTGATACCATGACCAACAAGGATATTGATAATACTCCTCCAGTGCGAGGCCGGGATGTAATCAGCAACCAGGTTCTCGAGGCGGCTGCCAAAGCCACCCCGCAATACGGCATTGAGCTTCTTGATGTGATGTTTAAACGAGTGAATTATATCGAATCTGTACGTTTGAAAGTATATGACCGGATGATCTCCGAGCGTAAACGTATTGCTGCTGAAAAACGATCCACCGGTGAAGGTCAGAAGGCTGAGATTCTTGGTAAAGTTGAACGTGAGCTCAAGGTTGTACTTTCTGAGGCTAACCGGGAAGCATCGGAAATCAAGGGTAAAGCCGATGCAGAGGCCACGAAGATTTATGGTGACGTCTACGGAAAGGATCCTGAATTTTACTCTTTCTACAAAACCCTTGAGAGTTACTCCACGGTGATTGGCGACAACACATCACTTATCCTCTCTTCTGATTCCGATCTGTATCGCTATCTCAAGAAGGCAGAATAGCAATATGTTGAAAAGATTTTTTTGCATTAGTATTGCACTTCTTTCTTTCGCCTGCAGCTGTGCTGCAAGCGAAAGAGTATTTTCTCTTGAAGATGTAACGTTCAACAATTCCATCGCCTACGACAAAAAACAGAATCAGCCTATTACCGGTGTGATTATCGAGCATTCTGATACCGGGGTTCTACTCTCTGAAATATCTTACAAGAAGGGTATAAAAAATGGCGTGGCTAAAGCCTATTTTGATTCCGGTGCACTGCTGATGGAACGGCATTTTGCACATGGAGCCATCGTCGGTGTGGTCAAGGTGTATTACGAATCCGGTGGTTTGCTAAAGGAACAAAGCTTTCAAAATGGGAAGATGAATGGTCTGCAGATAACGTACGACAAATCGGGGAAGATTAGAAAGAAAACAGTATACAAAGAAGGAAAACCCGTTAGCACTGAATAATTTATCTTTTCCTTTTTTCTAGATAATCAAAAAAGCGGCCACCAATAAGGTGACCGCTTTTCTTCTTTCAGCAAAGTATTCCTATACCCTATTGATCAAATAGGGCCGGTACTCATAACAGTGCTAAGCTCTTCAATCTTGCCTGTTTCCAAGCGCTTCTCATAAATAGCCTTCATGTCACTGTAAACCTGAAAAACCTGGAAGAATCCATGCCAATGGGCAAAATCAGGTGCATTCATGGCTGCACCCTGACGGGCACGACGCCCCGTATGGTGCCAGAGAAAATACATTAATTCCTGAAAACCGTCCTGCCATGGGTCTTTGCCAAGCAAGCCTTTAGCAGCCAGTTCTTTCTTCATCTTCAAAGCGCCATCCCAATATACGTTATAAAGGGCAACGGCATCATCCAATGTCTTCTCATTGTTAACAATAAGAGAGGTAGAGTGACAATTCACACAGACCTGACGCATAAGTTTTGCGCCCTTCTCACCATCACCACGGGCTCCAGAACGGAGCTCACTGCGCTTATGCACAAGATCCCACTTCAAACGTTCATTAACATTGTGGGTGGTTTTAAGTTCTCCAATACCGGACATATGACAAACGGCGCAGGTTGGCGCATCATAGTCACCAGGCTGCCAGGTACCGGGAGCTGCATCCCAGTTCCACTCTTCACCACGGGTGAGGAAAATTTGACCATGTTTAGATTCGGTATAAATCTCAATATCCGGATGATCAGGGCCAAGATGGCATGATGCACAGGCTTCGGGCTTTCTCGCCTCAGCGACGGAAAATTTATGACGAGTATGACACACAGTACAGGTACCAACCGATCCATCAGGATACAGAGTACCAACACCTGCAGGCCAACTGGAATTAATCGGCTTATTGTCCGGACCCAGTTCCACGACAGAACCATGACAGACGGTACAACCGGAATTTCTCGCCGCATTATTTACTCCTGATCCGGCAGTTACGCCAAGTTCCAAAGCACCTTCATAATGCAATTGCAGTTTAACAAGTTTACCGCCAGCCTTCTTTTCATCATAAACTGCCGCACGAGACAAGTCGGCATGGCCGGATTTCAGAAATTCGTCATATTCTGTTGGATGACAGCGAGCACAGGTTTTTCCTGAAACCATGGGGGATATAAATATTTTTGTCCCTTTAAGCCCTGAACACTGACTGGCCATCGGCGATGTTTCTTCAACGGTATGGCAGTCATAACAGGTTATGGATGCATGTGCCATCTTCCCGTTTTTCCAGTCTTCTACAATGCCTGGCGTTTTCTTCGCATGGCACTCTATACATTTAGCAGCGTCCTCAGACATGCCACGTTTTATGACAATATCCTTGGCTGCAAGGTTGGGCATGGCTGCTGCCCCTTCAGCCTGAGCAAAACCGGTACTGAACGTAACGGCTCCCAGGACAAGACCCGTCAAAAGCAGTCCGCTCCTGATATGTTTTATTCCCATTCTTCCTCTCCTTTTTACAAAAAAGTCACAGTAATTTTTTTATTGTTTAGTACGTCGGAAATAGCTATTTACTTCCTTCCAGATGTCCTTATGGCCGACATGAGGATGACAATCCGTACACTGTTTCTGGATTTCGCCCAACAGATAAGTTCTGTGTGCACGAAGACCACCATGTGGAATTCCTTCTGGTGTCAAATCATGATGGCACTTCCGACAAGCGCTATCGAAGGTAAATTCACTCCTGTTCTTCTCGGCATTTTTTTCCCACTCATGTTCCGCCGGATTAATGGTGAAGTTAGCAATAATATCATGTGTCCCTGTCTTTGCTTTTGCCACCAGATATTCCACGAAATTTCCATGAGGAAGATGACAGTCAACACATTGTGCCGCAAAACCCTGTGGATTTCTACCACCATGCACTGAATTCTGCCAAGCAGTCCTAAACGGTGTCATGGCATGACAACTCACGCAAAACTTGTCGGTATTCGTCGTCTCCACCATAAACCCTGATGCAAGCACAAGAGCAATGGCAGACACAAAACCCATTCCCAGCCCCACCCACAAGACTAACTTGCTTTTTTTTCTGGGCGGACCTGTTCCCTTTAATGTCATTAAATCACCTCCTTGTAAATCGGGAATTTTTTGATCATTTGAGCTAAACATATCCATAACAGGTAAACATTCAGCTTCTTTTTTTGTGGTAAAAACAGTAACAGGAATTTTTAGCAAATCCAACAAAAAACATTGTTTTTGATATAAAAATTTGAATAGGGCTCTTGATTAATGGACTAGTTAAATAGTCTAATATGGGGGATTAAAGGCTTGTTCAACAATAACTTCGTAATTATGGCAGACCTCGTAAATACACCGCTAATTGATGCTAAATTTTGGACAATTATTTATTTGCCATCCCCCTAAGTAAAAAAATCGATTATAGCGATTCCAGGAACGTCGGACGCTGTTCCTTTGCGTAGGCAATGCG
>JAOZLI010000026.1:15077-16578 GCA_029934915.1 Desulfocapsa sp.
TCGATTATAGCGATTCCAGGAACGTCGGACGCTGTTCCTTTGCGTAGGCAATGCGTCCTTTCTTCTCCAGCTTCCTGGAGAATTTTGTCAGCAACACTTCATCTTTAACCTCTTCAACATCTAACTGTTCAAACCGGCAATTACAATGATTCAGCTGTCCACCGCACCAGGGACAGACTTCCACCGGGCACCCCAGGGTATGCATTTCACCCGTTTTCACTCCGCAGGAGGGACAGAGCTCGGAATTCATTCGTTCAAGCGGAATGTATTTACGGCATTTTTCCGCATCAGGATGAGCCTTCGCAAATGATTTACTGTCGGGATAACCAAAGAAAGAGAGAAGTTGTTTATCATCCAGTCCCCCCTCCCATCCACCAAGAAACATACTTTCGTCATCATTTGTTACATAAAAATAGTGATGACCGGTTGTGGACAAAAGCATTAAAAAAACCTGTTCCCTCTCTTCCAGAACTGCAATATTAATCAAGGCCTCTTCGTAGGCATTGGGCAGGGTCTGATAGTAATCTTTTATAATGCCAAGGGCAAAAAAGTCCTCAGCAAATAGGGTCACAAAAGTCCTCGCTGTTTCTAGTTCTTCAGCAGGAACGGCGTAGGGAACAAGAACTTCAATCTCAGCTATCAGCTTCTCAAGGTGTTCATTCGACAGCATTACTTCACTCCTTTAATGCGTTGCTGCCAAATGGAGGTTTCCCTGGCCATATCGTCTGCCTGACTAATTGCCGTCACCACAGCAACACGTTTAACTCCTGCACTCAGCAGGCTGTCAAGATGCTCTAATTTAATACCACCCATCACAGTGAAAGGGAGCGAACAGTGGCGAGAGAAGTTCGCAATTTCGTCCACACCCAGAAAATGATATAAGCCTTCTTTGGTTCCTGTTTTAAAAATTGGACCAATATTATAATAGGACACTGCGCTGGTTCCCTGCTCAACCTCCAACCCAAGACAACGCGCATGCTCTTCGGTATTGCAGGAAAAACCAATCAAAATATCTGGAGCCAGCTGCCTGATTTCCTCGGGCGGCAGATCCTTCTGGCCCACATGCATACCATCCGCATCACATAACAGGGCAATATCGAGACGATCATTTAAGAAGAAAAGGACTCCCGCTTCCTTCGTTTTCTTACGAAAATAACGGGCTTTTGCCAACAGTTCTCGATCATTGCTCTCTTTATCCCGAAGCTGAACAATTTGGGTGCCACCGGCAATCACCTGATCAAGCCATTCACGGTCACTACGCCCTGCACTCAACTTCTCACAGCTTACAGGATACACGCCAACGTTATCCTCAAACTGCCGGCAACGCTGTTGGTATAACTCCCTATCTTTAACACCCTGTGGCACTCTTATCATTTTAGACATTATCCCGAAACTTGCTTTTTATGTGCATTTCTGGTATATTACTTTTTTTGGGAGTTGTTTTTCTTTGTCATCCACAGCAAAGTCTCCAGTGAGAGTCCTCTCACGTTTCCCAAATAAT
>JAOZLI010000476.1 GCA_029934915.1 Desulfocapsa sp.
CTTCTGAGATGCCAAGCTTACCAGTGAAAAATGCAACGGATTGCTTCATACGTGTTTACTCACCATACGACTATTTATCATCCATGGAGGAATCAGGGAGAGGCCATGTTTCTTGCTGCCCTTGAAGACGTTTGATATTGTCCAGACAAAGATTCCGAAGCCCCAGGTTATTTGGCCCTGCTTTTTCTTGTCCAGTCTCCGCATCCACACCGCTATCCACCACTTGTTGATAATATTGAATAGCTTGATCCGCATTACCCTCCTGTTCACAGATAACACCCATATTCATTAATGCATAGGGGTAACCGGGATCAACATCAAGAGCCTCATTAAAATAATTTTTTGCTGCTGCATAGTCCTTGGCCTGCAACTTCTGAAAACCGATATCTGACAGTGTCAGGGCATTACTAAGATTCACCTGCCTGTGTAATTCATCTTTAACCGCTGGCATAACCCTGCCCAACTGCGTTTCTTTATTCATTGTTACCCGTGAGATATCAGCAGGATTCTTGATAATATGAGGGGTAATAAAAATAAACATATTCTGTTTTACATGCTTTGTCTGATACGTCTTAAAAAGCCAGCCTATCAAAGGTATGTCTCCCAAGATAGGTATCTTATTCTCTCCATCATCAGCATCATGTCCTATGATGCCGCCGATAACAATAGTTTGTCCATCTTGAACAAGTACGGTGGTCTCGGCACTCCTGGTAAACGTTGAAGGTGTTATATCAATTGAATTCCCCTTAACCTTATTCACTTCGGTGCTGATCTCCAGACGAAGAGTATTTGCCTGGTTAATCTGCGGGGTAATACTCAATGATGTTGCGACATCCTTATATTCGTAACTCGTGTACCCACGTTCACTGGTGTCCGCAGAATTACTCTGACTCAAATAGGGGATATTCTCACCTACCTTGATGGAGGCTTTTTTATTGTCTGTTGTTAATATCTGCGGTGTCGCAATGATATTAGTAGTAGCGTCATTTTTATAAGCTTTAATCATTGCGGCAATATTAGGAAAAACAATACCACCGACATCAATTCCCTTTTGTAAAACGCCTAAAGAGAAACCAGCTCCCACAGCGTCATCTTCACCAACAGAGGCACCACCAAACCCGCCTGCACCACCAAACCCGGTTAGTAAACCACCTGTACCGTCATTAAACATGCCAGCACCAAGCCAATTCACACCAACACTAAAATCTGAGGTAGTATCCACCTCCATAATCAAGGCCTCGAGATAGACCATACGTCTGGCAATATCAAGTTTCTCGATCACACTCTCAAGTACCTTAAATTCTGCCCGTGAAGAAGTGATAATCAAGGCATTGGTTGCCTCATCCGCCATAATTTTAACATTCTTGGAGATAGAAGGCTTTGTCTCTTTGGCACCTTTTCCCGCTGACTGTGTTTGCCCCCCCAGACTGGTAAGCACTGCCGACAACTCTTTGGCGTTGGCATGCTGCAGATAGACCACATGAATATTCCCTTCATCATGTTCCGGCGGCGTATCAAGCATGGCCACAAGCCGTT
>JAOZLI010000027.1 GCA_029934915.1 Desulfocapsa sp.
TGTTTCGTCAACGTCAATACATTTTTTCCATTGACGTTGGCATAACTCACAGTATCCATAACCTGGTGAATAATACACAGACCGCGTTTACATACGGGAAAAGATTCGATATCGACACGTTTCTCCGCCTTTGATTGTTTTTCTAAAAACTCTATGGGATTCCCCTGATCGATAAACGTACAGATAAAATTATTGTCCTTAACTGAAAACGTCATGCAGACATTGGCCTTTATTTTCACCAGGCCGCCATACTTAATTATATTATTAGCAGCTTCAGTCACCGCTAACTCCAGTTGATAGCTTGCAAGTACGCCAAAGCCGAGACCTGTAAAAAGTGCCCGTGCAGCCAACCCAAGCAAACGAATATCTTTCAATCGTGCCGCGATATGAAAAGTAATAGAAGAACCGGACAAAATAGTATTATTTGCTGATGTCATAGAAACATGCTCCCTATCTAAGCCTGTTGATTTACGTCTGTTACCCGCCTAGTTTTACGGCCCCGGTAAGTTGATGAAGAAACTGCGTGGTTTCTACGGATGGCTTCATAAATTCCATCCCATATTTACCCACAAAAGCCTGACGCACAACTGCTCGTTCCTTGAATTTGAAGTTCACTCCCACAGAACCTTCGACAACGAGTTCGTCATCCACCTTAAAGCTCTCCGACGACAACAGTAAAAGAAGGCCTCCCGGTGAAATGTTAAGAATCTTCGCCCTGGCACTTTTTCCCGTCGCGATGTTTGTACAGAAAGCAATAATATCCTCATCAAGAATCTGTGTGCCCGGAACCCTCTTATACTTACGCCTTTCACCAACCATGGCGCCGCGTCCTTTCTTTTCCATTTTCAAACTGGAAAGCTTTTCAGCATCCTGCTCGGGTGATGGAGTGTCAGCCCCTCGTTTATGGGAAAGAAAAAGGTCAACTGCACTTCTCTGATCTTCTTCCAACACAAAAAAACCTTCCATTTTGGTAAGTTGCAAAAGATTTTTAAACTGCATATTGGCACCACAGAGCACCAACTGGCCACGATCACCCAACTCATTAAAACAATGATTAATGGCATCGAGCCCAAAGGTATCTACGAATTCAACAGCGGAAAGATCCACAACAATCCGCAGATATCCCTTACGAATACACCCCTGTATTGCTTCAAAAAATGGTTTGGCGACAGATGCGTCAAGACGAGATCCGACACAAGTGACAACAAAGACTCCATCAATGTTTTTTGTTTGTATCTTCATGTAGCTACCTTTTAAATTGGCAATTTACTTCCCTTCTGAGGGCTCATTCAACAATAACTTCGTATTCTGAGACATTCACCTTACACCTCATAATTACAAAGTAATTGTTGAACAAGCCCTTAGGTTTGATAAAATATATGGTATCAGAAAAATATATCCAATACAAGGAAGGTTAAATTTCTGTTAAAACTTTACGAAGTATGATTATAATAAATGGCAATACAGTATTTACTGAATAGGTTCGTGAACATACCAACACTTAGAACTAGAAATGATCCTCTCCATTATTCTGAAAAAGCTCAGAGATGCCTTTACGGATCTTCTACCCATTATTGCGGTGATTGCTTTTTTTCAGATTGTTGTCCTGAGACAACCATTACCGCACCTGGAAGAGGTTCTCTTTGGTGCACTTCTTGTGGTGCTGGGGCTCAGCTTATTTATCCAGGGCCTGGAAATGAGTTTATTTCCCATTGGGGAGGCAATGGCTCAGGCTCTAGCTAGAAAAGGAAGCCTCTTCTGGCTCCTCAGCTTTGCCTTTGCCCTTGGCTTTTCCACCACAGTGGCGGAGCCTGCTCTGATAGCAGTTGCAAAGGAAGCTGCTGAGATAGCAGGAAAGGGCGGGATTATCGATCCAAGCCCGGAATCTCTCAAACAATACGCCTTTGGTATTCGTATGTCCGTCGCTTTTTCGGTGGGTCTTGCAATCCTCATAGGTGTTATACGCATCCTCCGGGGCTGGCCTATTCATTATCTCATCATTGGTGGATATGTGATTGTGATGCTGATGACCATCATTGCCCCAAAGGAGATCACCGGCATAGCATACGATGCGGGTGGCGTTACCACTTCCACCATCACAGTACCACTGGTCGCTGCATTGGGAGTGGGACTCGCTTCAACTATCAGGGGACGGAACCCTCTTACAGATGGTTTTGGTCTGATTGCTTTTGCATCCCTTCTCCCTATGATTTTTGTTATGGGATATGGGCTGATTGTTTTTAATTAATTAGAGGTCGCCCCTGATGGAATTCTTATATGATTTCAGCAGAATTCTACTTGCCACCTGTAGAGATGTGCTACCAATCATTATTCTTATTTGCGTGTTTCAACTTCTGGTGTTGCGCCAGTCGATTCCTCATCTGGGTCGTCTCGTTGTAGGCGGCATCTATGTCGTTGTCGGTCTCGCTCTGTTTTTGGCAGGACTTGAAAAGGCCCTGTTTCCCCTTGGAAAAATCATGGCGAAGCAACTGTCTGATCCCTTTTTTATATACGGCACCCATGACATTATTACTCAGGCTGACTGGAAGGCCTATGGCTGGGTGTATCTTTTTGGAGCCATGATTGGCTTTGCAACCACCATTGCCGAGCCATCTCTTATTGCCGTAGCACATAAAGCCAGCCAAGTGTCAGCGGGAACGATCACCCCTTGGGGATTGCGAATCACTGTCGCCATTGGGGTCGCTTTCGGGATAAGTCTTGGGACATTTCGCATTGTCACCGGCACCCCGTTATATTTGTATATTCTTGTTGGCTATTTGGTCGTTATTGTACAAACTATCTTTGCGCCAAAAAGTATAATTGCCCTTGCCTATGATTCTGGAGGAGTGACAACCTCCACCGTAACGGTGCCACTGGTCGCCGCGCTTGGCCTTGGACTGGCAGCCACCGTACCTGGAAGGAATCCGGCTTTGGATGGTTTTGGTCTTATCGCTTTTGCCAGTCTTTTCCCAATTATAAGTGTTATGGGCTATGCCCAATACACACAATGGTTTAACCAACGAAAGAGTACCTTGAAAAACAAAGTCCACGGAGAACAGTGATGCGCTTTAAACTTATTCTAGCCTCGGTAAAAACAGACATAACTGACAATATTGTTGATGCAGCAAAGGGAGGCGGAGCCACTGGTGCAACGATCATACCCGCTAGAGGAACTGGTATTCATGAGGCAAAAACATTTTTTGGCCTTTCTCTGGAAGCTCAAACGGACATCATCATGCTTCTTGTTGAAGAGCATATTGCCCTCAAAATTCTGGATATAATTAAAGAGGCCGGAGAATTCCACAAACCGGGTACCGGAATTGCCTTTATGCTGCCGATTGAACATGTTGTTGGCCTGGAAAGCCAGATGGAACAATTTAAAGAGAAAGTTCGCGAAAGCTATTTTTAAAAACACTTCGATATTCGATATCTTTTCCATATAACAAAGGGAGTAACATCATGACATCTGACAGTACACCTATAATACGAGCCCGGGACGTCATGCGACCAGGGATCGTATCCATTGACGGCATGGCCACAGCAAAGGAGGCTGCCGAAAAAATGCGTAAAGAAAACGTAGCCTATATGCTTGTTGAAAAACGTAACCCCGATGATGCCTGGGGAATCTTGGCCGTTCGTGATTTGATTAAAGGAGTTACGATAGCAGGTCGTCCTTCCACGGATGTGAATGTTTATGAAATCATGACAAAGCCTATTATCACCGTTCCAGCCGACATGAATACACGTTATGTTGCCCGGTTAATTTTCCAGGCTGGCATAGGAAGAGCACCAGTCGAGGATGCCGGACAGATTGTTGGCATGGTTTCCTTGTATTCTCTGGTACTTGATAACGAATTCTTTTGAGAAACCCTTCATATGGGCTACTCGCCGCTGGTATAGGGATACCCTCTTTTAGCCCAATCATAAATCCCCCGGCGCAGATTGTAAATACGCTTAAACCCTCTATTGGCTAGAATTCGCGCAGCAACCGTGGATCTGTTTCCTGTTGCACAATATACAAGCAGATCTTCATGTTTTTGTGATTCCAGTTCTTCAATTCTGGCCTGCAACTGTTGAATGGGAATGAGCTCTGTTCCTTCGATGTGAAATTGTTTGTACTCCTGCGGAGTACGTACATCCAGGATGAACGGGTGAAGGTTCTTCAGGATATCCACGGCTTCGTCAGCTGTCACTTCAGTGTAATTAGAGCGAACCAATTCAACCACTGAGATACTTCCGGATATTTCTCCCAGGGTATAGGAATAACTGCCACTGTTCTTCATCTTGAAAAAAGGTGACTTCTCCGGGTCTGAAAACACTTTCCCCTCATACTTCAACTCTGGTACAGTGAATTGCAGGGGATCAGTGTTCGTGGAAAAACTAAATTTAATATAATCTCCACGATACACAGTAAAATCAATCTGTTTACTTGTCGGGTCAACCTGCAGAACACGATACCCTGAAATAATTTTACCCGATATGCTATCATCCTGGCTTGCGTAGCTGCTGAGTACGGTGGACAAAAACAACAAACAGAATAATAGAGCGATTCTTTTCAACATTTCATTCTCCTTAGGACTTGTTCAAAAATAACTTCCTGCGCTTCATGATATTCCTTTTCTGAGAATAATTCACGTTTTTCTATGTTTTATTGTTTCACAAGAAACAACAGCACGCCATCACGTCATCACCCAAGGAATTTACTCTATTATTTCAATAAATTCTTCATAGACAAAACCCTTTTCCCCTTTATACTGTACTTCTAAAAAATCTCTTTCCTGACCAAGAACCTTAATCTCATCTCCTGGAGATATATCGACAACAACAGCACTAAACGATGACGGTTTTGTCATAATGGATGCCTCTTCATTTACAATACCTATTTTCACCTGCGGTTGTTCTATTTGAGGTGGCACAGGCTCTGGCTCTGGCTTTACTTCTTGCTTTTGAACAGGAGGTGCTTTCGCCTTGGGAAGCGTTGCGACTGGTTGAGGTATCGTTTTCGTTTCAGGCGACGGCGTGATGTTAGCGCTTGTTTCTTGTATAGAGTCACTATAAATGTAACCAGTTTTCCCCTGAATCTCTACCTCACTCCATTCACCATGGTTGGTAAGAAGTGTGACTTGACTTCCCCTTGAGAGTTCCAGAATAATTGTTGAAAACGGATTCATTTCACCTTGCAGGGACATATCCTCGACGACAACATACAGTCTACCTTTTTCGGACTGTGTCACAGGGGATGGTTTCGAATCAGGATCCAGGCCCGGCTCTGAATCGGTCACCAACTGTGCTTGTGGGACTGATACTGGCTTCGGTTTAGTCTTCGCTTTTTCCTTCGGTTTTGGCTTTGATTTTGATTTTACCTGGTGAGTTGATACCGGGACTACAATATTGGAACGACCACTCAGCAAACGATCTGTAGTTGCTCTATCAATGTTACCGGTTATTGCCAATCCATTATCTCTTTGAAACTTTTTGAGAGCCGCATTTGTTTTTCTACCCATGATGCCATCAACAGGTCCAGGCTTATATCCCTTATTGGAAAGTGCACGTTGAACATCCTTCACGGTGGGTGGGGATGAGTAAACAGGTTGAGGAGCGGAATCTTTTCCACGGCAGGGCAGCGAGTTAACACAGGTCCGTTCTCCACTGGCCGACAAGTTTTCACATATAGATATATATAATTTTTTTGTCAGATAGCTTTCCACTGAGCCAATTATTTGCTCACGATTCAAGAGCTGATTCGGCAAAAGATTCACGTCAACCATCACTCTGGTCTGGGTGGAGGAGACATCAGACAACGCTATTTCATAGGAATATTGGTAGGTCTGGCCCAAGAGTACCGTGTCAAAAATGCTGAGTTCCTTTCCATCAACACTGCCTGTCTTAGAAGAAATAATACCAGATCTTTTATCAAGAGACTTAATACCATTCAATTTTGTTACCGCCGTTACCGTAGCATCCCACGTTTTTATTCTATTAGTATTAAATGCATGAGAATTATCACAGGTTAACGCCTGTTCAACCTGGGCTGTGTTCATTTTTCCACAAGCCCCCAAAAACAAGGATAAAGAGAGCAAGACAATTGTTTGCATAAGAAAACCTGCAGTATGTCCTGATTTCAACTGTTTCCCGTGCATTACGACCTCTCTCGCTGTGTTTGTTTTATTTCTGCTTCACTGGCTGGTGATTCATCCCAATCAGATCTTGCTGCTATTGGTTCTGAATCTGCAGGTGCGTCTTCTTTCGCTTCTATCTGATCGACCACTGACTCCAGATCTTCGTCCGTTACCGTTAAGGTTATTCTACCATCCAGCTCCAGATCTTCCTCCGATAACGTAAGCCTCTCTTCCTGTTCCAAATCCTCCTCCGATAACGTAAGTCTATCGTCCTGTTTCAGATCTTCCTCTGATAACGTAAGCCTGCCATTCTCCTCTATATCCTCCTCGGACACATGGCTTCGATCTTCTTTTTCTGTTTTCTCAATGGGCTCAACGTTGGATTCCAGCACCGGCTTACTTTTCTTCATTGCCAACTTAAAACCATCGACTAAGCTCTTTATTTTTCCTGCAGGAGCCTTTTGTGGCTGGTCGGTGAGCGTCTGTTCTTGATTTCTGGGTGCAACAACGAGAGTTTCAGGTTCTGAAGGGATTTCTGGCTCAACCGCCAATGAAGGCACCGAACTAGAATTTTCATGTATCTTCTGTACTATCTGGAATAATTGGGCAATCAGTATACTTGCCAGCCCTGATACGCCAGCAAGAATAGACATCAGACGAAGCCAACCGGTCAATTCTAAAAACCTGGTAACCAAGGCGAATGTCTTATGCTCAAGCATATTCCTGCTATATTTCCAGGACATGACACCACAGCCAAGTAAATTAACAATTAAAAAGGCAATAATTGCATAAATACTAACCGTGTGAGCCAGTACTTTGTACTTCTTTGCAGCAGCCTCAGTTGTACGATATTCAAGTTGTGCTGTGGTTTTTTCTGCTGCTTTTCTGAGCGTTTCCAGTTCTGCCTGTTGGACGTTCAGGCTTTCTTCATACTGTCCCGCCTGAACTTTTAAAAACTGTTCTTCAAGGATGTTATACACGTCATCCAATCTAGAGAGCAGATTGGTTCTATTATCTTTCAGCCACATCCGACCAAGAAGATGATAATCGTTAAGGCTGGCAGGTAAATCATTGCCATAACTTTGAATGATTTTTGCAAGTGATGCGCTGACGGTAACTGAATACACGGATTCTGCTTCGCTATGGAAATTCAGTTCCTCCTGTAAAAGACCGAAAAAGAGCGGGAGGGTAATTTGAGTCCTATTGGGCAAATCATTGGCGTTTTGCAGATTGTCTTTAAAGGGAATGACAAAATCAAACTTTTGTGCACGTAAACTTGCGGAAAGTTTGTTTGTGGCGCTCAAAGCCTGAGCAAGCATGTTTCTTTGTAAGGCCGCCTCCATAAGAAACAAAAGCTTTTCCAGACGCTGATCCGTATTCCGCTTTATCTGAGCGATCATTTTTGAAAATACCTGGATGGCATCTTCCTGTCTGCCATTGTCCAGAAACATATCAACAATCACCATCTTTTCCCGGTCGTCTTCAGACACCATGGGTACGTTATTCACCAACTTTGTAACAATTGTATCCTTGTTGTAGGTTATGGCAACCTTGGCGATAATCAAAATATCATCAATGCTATTGGCGTACTTCAAAGCCTCAAGTAAAGCCTCACTCCCCTTATCACTCTTTTCCATGCCAAAAAAGTATTCAGCCGTTTTCACGCGATTTTCTGTTGTCCCGGCTCTTGCAATAAGACCGCTTAGAACTCTGTCTGCAGAGCCCTGCATTCCATTTTTCTGTAGAAAAGTCGCAAGATCAATAAGGATAGAAATGTTTTCGATATTGTCTCCAAGGTTTTCTATAGCCTTAGACGCTAGCTCCGTGTGTTTTTGTTCTATGAGAAATTTTACAGAATTAGCAATGATGGAATCGGATTCAGCGGATGAAGGAATAAATCTTCGTTCTGTTAAGCCACCGATGGTCTTTACTGCCTTTCCGATTTTATTTTCATGGGTATAGAGAGCCGCAAGTGTGAATTCGTACTGTGGACTCCCCTTATGCACTGGCGTATACACCTTCAGCAAAGGGTTTCCCGAATCCAGCGCAGGTACATCCACTTTCTCTGCCACACCAGATTCAAGGATTGCAATGAATCGTTCATACTCTGAAAAGGACAATACCTTTTCCGCAAACTCCAACTGCTCTAGCACTTCCTCCCGCTGACTGAGTTCATCCGCAAAAAGTGGTCCTGCCATGGTACAAATAAGCGCAACAGCCACGGCTACAACCGCAATGGTTTTTATCGAAGACTTTTTACGAAACCCGGGAACGCGACCAAAAAGAAAGACTAAGGTGAGATTCAACACAGTTACGGATAAGGTGATAATAAGCAGAACAGTATTCGCTGATAACGCATTGTACGACTCTCTAAAGGGAGCTGTTATAACCGTTGCCAATGGTATTACCACTATGCCCACAACACTCCGGATATTCTCCATAATCAAGAGTTGCTTTTCGCTTTTACCTATGGATTTGCTTAGCTCCTCTATCTGATTCTTCTCATCACCAATACTCGCCGTAATAGTTCTGATCTGTTCTTCCAAGGTGTTCTTACTATTGGTGTACTGTTGCTCAAGCCCTCTTTGCTGTTCCACAAATACTTTCCGATGTTCCTGGTACTGACGAATGACATCGAGAGAAATATTGTCATTTTCTTCGGCGCAGAAAGCACCTGGAACGCCAGACAACAAAATAATTGCAAACATCAAGCAAAGCGTAAAAAAGGCCTTAGCCTTCAGAATTCCTATATTTCCTAACAGCATCATCGTCTCCGTTGGACTGATAAAATATCAGAAATTTAGTCTTTAATTTTTTTATATCATCTCATTTCGACAGGATTAGCTCCTGAGCACTTTCATACCCCTCAACTGGAATTTCGCGTCCAATCCGAAAATTCAATTCAAGGAAAACTATGTTATCAATGTCTTCAAGGTATATTTAAGCACCATTTCAAAATCTTATACATAACCACAATAATGGTATATGAATGCCTGAGAACAAATCAAGAAATTTATTGCTTCTCTACTTATAGTTTACTGCTGAGGATATAGTTATCCGATGATAACCCATGGGAAACAAAAGACATAACAACGTGCTGATGGCGCAGTTAGGGGATAGGGTAAATCTACGAATCGATTTGAAGTAATGAGCTTAGGGCACTGCGTGCGGGCTTTTAAAAGAGAATATCAAATGTCGAACAAGGAATGTCGAATGTCGATCGGAATAAAAGACGACCGCTTGAAGTTTTTCCCTTCTACGGTTCGACATTCCTTGTTCGACATTCGATATTCGTCTTTGTCTTTTGATGTTCAGCTTTAAGATTCTTAAAAAAATGAACATTCCTATACTATCCAGTTATAGTTTAACCTGATAGTGGAATACAGGGAATGCGGTTTAAACAGTGGAGCCTGACAATTTTGCTCAGTCTCAGGAATCGTTTTAATGCTTGCCATATCCCATGGAAAACCTTACGGTGTGTCCTTGCACATAAGATTTTCAACAGAATAAACAGTGAAGAGAAGATTGGCAATGAGCGAAGAACTGGATCTCAACTATTTCAAAAAACGTCTTACAGTACGGTATCAATCTATTCTTGCAGACAAGAAAGCCCAGCAGAAAAACAGTGCGCCCAAACAACTGGACCAGACCAGTGTCGGGCGACTCTCCCGAATGGATGCCATGCAGCAACAGCAAATGGCCAAGGCCTCTGCCCGTCTTATGGATATGGAACGTCGACGTATTGAAACAGCGCTTAAACGCATTGAGGAAGAAGAGTATGGGTATTGCATCCTGTGTGACGGGGAAATTGCTAAAAAACGTCTGGAATTTGACCCAAGTCTTCTGACCTGTATCTCCTGCGCCCAAAAAGCAGAAAATCAATAGGAGCCCTTTCAACTCCTGGCAAGTTTATAAAAATTTACATTTTGGATGGCTAAGGGCCATCACTCCTGACGATTTCGCAGGGCTTCAAGCTTCTCCACAATACGCGTTGCCCTATCCAGTTTGTCTATTACAATCTCATTGTCCGGCACGAGTTCAATAATATTCTGCCAGACTTTTATAGCCAGGTCATACTCCCCCACCCGGTAAAATGCTGTCCCAATGGCCGTTTCTTCCTGAACATAATCGGCGATTTCCCGATCCAGACGTTCCTGCATAAGTTCTGTTTGAATAGAGCTATTAGACGTAGACGTCAGCTCAGCAAGAACCCTTCGTGCAACGGATAACTTTCCATGCGCCATGGCATTATTAAATGAATCAATCTGTTTTTTATCCCTGGCCTCGACAATTTTTTCCTGATTCCTGCGTGATCGTTCTTGATTCCTGCGCGATCTCTCTTGTCTACCCTGCAATATCGTGTTCAAACGATCAGCAGCATTTTGGCTCTCCTGGCCGACAAACAATACTGCAGCCAGTGGAATCGAACGTCTAGCCATCTCAATATTTTTTTCGGCAAGCATTTCCTCGCCCAACTGAAGCAATTTGACCCCGGTCTCCTTTGCCTCATCTCGTGTGTGCTCATATCTCCACGCAACAAGATGGTTATCAGGATCATTTCCATGTTGCTCCTTGAGCAGTGGAAGTTTTCTGTACAACCACTCACCATTAACAATCAGTTCTTCATTTTTAAGTGCCTGCATTTTTCTTTGAAAACGAAGCAGCATGGCTCGTTGTGCCTGTTGCAAATCCTGAGATGTGCCAGCCGTTTCCAAAGCTTTTTCATAGGTTGCCTTGGCAGCTGGCCAGTCGTCATTTTGCTCCTGCCTGAGAGCTTTGGAAATGGTACTTTTTTCAAACAGATGCAGTTGTCCAACAATTATTTCCCACTCTTTTTCAAGCGCGATAGTATTGGATTCGAGCCGTGGAATTTCCGCAATAAGTGACAGAGCCTGATCAAACTCCTGGGCCGCCAGAAAACGATCAAGCTTTTTAAGGCGATCGGCCGTGGGGTCAAGTCCAGCACAAGCAGACAACAGGAAGAAAATCACTAGAACCGGGGTAAATTTCATAACAGAATCAATGGATTGTAACAGGCCCCCGTGCCTCTGCAAGAGCAAAGGCAGCAGCGTCTGCTACCGGCTGTCCCACCTGCCACACTTCGACGGGTTCACTCTTTCCTCGCAGTTTTACAATTCCCTGACTCTCTGTCTGGTACAGCAGGTGAAGCTGCAGGGCATCGTGCAACTCCTTAGCGACAAGAACCTGGCCGGAAGTAGCAAGGGAGCAAAGCCGGGCAGCCAGATTTACAGCATCACCAATCACAGTATACTCCATCCTTCTTTCCGAGCCCATATTACCGGCAAGCATGGTTCCACTGTTGACCGCTACGCTAAAATCCACAACGATTTTTCCTTGGCTGGATCGTACTTTATTGTATTCTTTTACCACCCGCTGAATCTCCAGCCCGCAACTCACACCGTGCAAACTATGATTTTCATCTGGAAGTGGAGCGCCAAAAAGAATCATGGCACAATCGCCAATATACTTATCAATATGACCTTTATGATGCCCCGCAACTTCATCAATCACGGTGAAGTAATCATTGAGCAGCGTGTTAACTGTTTCAGGCTCAAGTTCCTCACTAAGCCTGGAAAAACCGACAATATCCGCATAGAGAACCGTCGCCTCCACATGCGATCCACCAAGCCTGTTGGTCCTAAGATCAGTCATCAAACGAGAGGCAACTTTGGGAGAGACGTAGCGGGAAAACGTCTGCTCTACCTGCTCTTTCTTCTCTAGTCCCTCTGTCATGGTATTAAGCGCACCCATGAGTTGTCCTAACTCATCCCTGCGACAATCCTGAAACCGAAAAGTATAGTTTCCCTCGGAAATCTCCTGCGTACCATCCACCAGTTGCTTTATCGGTTGCGACAATCGTCTGCCAAGTGCAGTGGCTACCATTGTTCCTAAAACAAGCATAAGGGCGGTGATAAAAGAAATCGTTTTCAGTGTGTCCCTGTAGGCCGCACTCATAAAACTGCGGTCAAAGGTTAGAACAGCATAGCCAACGGTCAAATCCCGATATGTAATTTTATTTTTATACGAACTCAGTTGAAACACCCCATTCTTGTCTGTCTGCCAGAGCAGAGCCTTCCCGGAAGGAGTCCAGGCAGGGGTCTCGCTTGGGATATCACCAATAGCCACACGGGACTGTTCCTCATCAGAAAAAATGGCAATACCTTCTATCCCCTCATTTTGGGCAAGATTACGAATAAGCTGATGCATCGCCTCCACGTCATCTGCCAGCAGAGGCTCCACCGCAGCAATGGTTAGCTGGTCACCGAGCGCTGCAGCGTACGCATCCGCCTGCTGACTAAGAATACTACTCTGGTTGCCAAGGATAACAAGACTGAGCAACGCCATGCCTCCCAACACTAGAGCCGTGAGGATTAATGCAATTTTGGTCGCAATGGAAGGCGAGACAATCTTTGAGAGAAAAATGGCTTTTTTTAGCATATGCGTATTATGGCCAGTATAATCTAGCTCTGACGGATGAGACGACGGCTGTATCAAGAAATTAAAAAAAGTACACTGGGATGAAAAGCAAATAACTTCCGCAGTTATTTACTAACATAAACCACCTCTATTATTTTTGCTATCCGATTTGTCACACGCATGGAGTTCATGCTAACACTCTTGCCTTCAGTTCATATTTAATGTTACATTATACAGACAACATACGAAGACTGTATCCTCACAACCCTTTTCTTTCCTGACAAACTGCCATGCGACAAATACCATACACAAATAATCGATATCAGACCCCAGAAGATGCCGCATCTTTCTTTGGAAAACTGCTCCCCTCTGTGTCTTTTTACACAAACTTTATGGCTCAGATTTACAAATCTGCACAAATGGCCAAAAAGGGAGCCTATACCGACGAAGAGTGGCGTTTATCAAGTTTCCGGGTAATGGAGGCACTGGAGCGAACAGGCCTTTCCATTTCCATCTCCGGTGCGGAACATCTACGAGATATAGGATCAGCCTGCGTTATTGTGGGCAACCATGTCAGTATGATGGATACGGTTATCCTCCCCGGTATCGTTGCCCAGGAAATCCCCCTTACCTTTATCATTAAAAAAAGCCTGATGGAATATCCCGTATTCAAGCATGTGATGCGCTCGAGAAACCCCATTGCCCTTGGCCGCACAAATGCAAGGGAAGATCTAAAGACAGTTATGGTTGAAGGAAAAAAACGACTGGAGGAGGGAATCTCAATCATGGTATTCCCGCAGACCACTCGCGGGACGGCATTTGATCCCAAGCAGTTCAATTCCATAGGAATCAAACTTGCGCAAAGGGCGGGAGTCCCTGTGGTACCTTTGGCCCTGAAGACCGATGCCTGGACAAACGGAAAACTTATTAAGGATCTCGGGCGGATCCATCCTGAGGTTTCAGCTCATTTTGCCTTCGGTTCGCCCATACACATTGAAGGAAAAGGTAAAGCAGAGCATCAACAAGTGATTGATTTTATTGCGGGCAAGCTCAAAAAGTGGCAATCTGAATAAAATCCTCAGCTGCCAGCCAGCCGCTACGCCCTGTTTCATCCTCCACCAGCACATAGTTGTTGTGAATTTTCAGGGGCGTAAGCAACCTTCCTTCCTGTATAGTTCCCGTCGATGCTGCTGATGCAAAGGGTGAGACCTGCAGCCTTGCATCCCGGGCTACCACCACCCCGTCCTGATAATGGAGATAGCTGCCATACATTCCCAGCCCCGCAGCTATACTGAGTAACAGACAGAATAGTGCCCACATCCTGCGCGGTCCTGTTTGCAAAGGCAAAAGAGTTGGCGGCACAAGCAACACCACTGCAAAACAGACAAACCCGCCTGCGGCAAGTATCGTCCACTGGTTTAGGCCCAATAATCCGACAAAACGCTGAGTGAGATTCTGTTCTTCCTGGAAAAGCCCTTTTTCTTTACGCAAAAGTTCCAGATTTCCCTGAATATCAGAATCCCCCGGTTGCAGATAAGAAGCACGCTTATAATTGAGTATTGCCATGCCCGTTTGATCTGCCTGGGCATAGCTGGTAGCCAGGTTATACAGGAGTGCCGCAGACACACCATTTTCGCTCAGTTTTTCAAATGTCTCAATGGCACGTTGATAGTCACCTGTTTCATAGGCCATTATTCCCTGCTCAAACGTATTTTCAGAAGCCATCAGCGGATGGCTAAACAGCGTCAGGAAGAAACCTGAAAGTAATAATATTATTTTGTAACTCATAACAGTGCTTCCAGTTCTTTTTTCAATCCTGCAGAAAATTCCTGCATCTGCTCTTTACTCAATTCCTGACCACTATAGGCAGATTCTTCTGCCGCTTTGAATATGCCCACAAGGACAGAATCCGGAGTCAATCTTCCCTGCAAGTCGGACAGGGTTATGGCAGCGGCTTCCATATCCCAGAGTAATCCGAGCTGCTCTTGAATAAGTGTTCTGCAGGAACGTAAGAAACCATGACTATCACCCGCTGTAAAACACAATGACATCTCTTTTTCCCGCTGACTCTGCAGCTGTTGCATACTTCGCTGCCGTTGCAAACGTGGATTCCCAGCCAGTTTTGCCTGACGAAATCTTACGATCATAACGATACCGATCAGGAACAACACCATAGCACAAAACAGAAGAAACCAGCGATTAACAAAGAGAGGTTCCAGCTTTGTATTCATTTTTCCTG
This sequence comes from Desulfocapsa sp., assembly GCA_029934915.1. GTDB lineage: Bacteria > Desulfobacterota > Desulfobulbia > Desulfobulbales > Desulfocapsaceae > Desulfocapsa. The sequence continues at coordinate 14,797 of JAOZLI010000027.1, forward strand.
AATCAAGCTGCAAAGGTGCCAGCCCTGGCAATAGTTGTTTCGTCTCCGTCTTATTTGTTTGGACAACGTCTATTTCTTCCTCATCCACCATTCCAGCATGCAGCGAAGTATCCTTCGCATTGTCGTATGCAGCCAGAACACTTTGAATATTTAAAGGAATTGGAGCTGAAACAAGGTTTTTATACCGCTGAGCATGAGGGTCAAAATAGCTAAAAGCCAGGGAAGGAACGTGTTTCACATCATCACTTTTCGCAACAAGCGCCTGTTCAAAGACCTTTTTCCCCAGGTTACGTCGCCCTTCTTGATGAAAAACAGAGGATGGCGAATAACTTTTCCATCCCTCTTTCTCTTGTAACTCAGGAGCCTGTACCCGATCGAAATTGCCTTCTCCGCTCACGGTCATGGTTAAGGTTACAGGATCACCTTTAGCAATAACCAACGGTTCAGCATTCACTTGTAGATGAAATTCACCGATGGCTCCACTGAAATTTGCTGGTTTTCCCTCTTCTGGGAGAGACAGAACCTGCATCTCAAGTTTTGGGCTGGTCACTTTCACCTCTTTTTCCCGGTAAGAGGAGAAAAAGTCACCAAAAAAACTGTTTCTGCCAAAGGAATCTCTTCGCTGTTGGCGCAGCAATAAGGTCGCATCAAGTTCCATGCTCAGCGTATGCGCGCCCTCTTTAATTCCGGTGAGAGCAGAATCCCATATAAGAACGGCATAACGGCTGTTACCCACTACCTCACGTGTGCGAGTGGGCTCGCCCGTTAGTTGCTCCAGAACAAAACCTTCTCCTGTTAATTGTGGTACGCTGTTTAAATTGGCTTGCAATCCATCCCGGAAATAAACCTTGATCTCGACAGGAACAACCTCCCCGCTATAACTGGCCTGTTTTTCAGGAACGACCCGCATAAAGGCGACTTCATCCGCCTCTCCCGATCCTAACCGTGTAGTGGAAGTTGCCCCCTTCGCGGCTGGCTGTGCCTGGGTAGTTTGCTTCGCGTCCGTCACTGTAAAAGGGATAGCTGCCGTTTCTACCAGCCCCTCTTTGGTTTCAATTTTGATGGGTGGAATAATGAAAGATCCCGAGCGCAGGGCCTCCACAAGGTAGGTAGAGGTAACAGATGCGGAGTAGTCTCCATTGATAATCTGCACCTGAGTTGATTGCCCGCGCGGATGAAAGCGAAGATCCTCAACTTCAGGAACCTGTGGCTGAAATGATCGCACGCCCTGCACGTTGATGGAAAGTTGCGCTGCCCGACCCACAGGAAAACTCTGCACACTCAGTGTGGCTGTAGCTGTTACTTCGGCATGCAGTGTTGAAACACCTGTCACAAGCCACAGCAGCAAAGATAAAAAACATAAATACCTTTTCATCACCAATCCTTTAGTATCTGTTGATTATCGGCGTTCCCCTGACGTGCCGCGGGAACAAAGTTTAGTTCCCCCTCTTCATCCTTCAAACTATTTAAGAGCTGCATGGCTTCCTCGTCTGTCATCTTTCCCTGCTCCCTCCGCCGGGCTGCTCTTTGCCGGGCCTCCTCGGCCTGCTGCTCCTGTTGTTCTTTTTCACTGGCTTGTGCTTCCTGCGATTTTTCCTGCGACTCATCTTTTTCTTCAGCACCTGCCTGTTCCTGCTGTTCTTCATCCTGGCCTTCTTCAGACTGCTTTTCAGACGAGTCAGAATTCTGCTGTTTGTCCTGCCCGTCTGCCTTTTCGCTGTCCTGCTTATCACCATCCTGCTT
>JAOZLI010000477.1 GCA_029934915.1 Desulfocapsa sp.
AAGAATTAAGTGATTTGAAAATGAAAAATAAAATTATAATTATAGATGACCATTCCCTTTTCAGGGAGAGTATGCAGGAAATTGTTAAACAATCCCCTGATTTTGAAGTTGTAGGAACAGCGGCAGATGCGGGTGAAGGGGAAAGCATTGCCATGCGTTTGAAGCCTGATCTGGCAGTTGTTGACCTCTCACTTCCCGATAAAAGCGGCATTCAACTGACTCGTATTCTAAAAACCATCCTGCCCGACATGACAGTTGTTATCGTCAGTATGCATTCCAAAATTGATTATATTCTCAGTGCATTACAGGCAGGTGCTTCGGGGTATCTTGTCAAAGAATCCGTTTCTAAAACACTCTTTGACTGTTTGGAGGCAACACTAGAGGGCAAACATTATCTTGATGCAGCCTTATCAGGGGAAATTGCCACCAAGCTATTGGATATCTCATCCCAGCAGGTGGATAGCAATTCGGCCTATGGGGCATTGAGCCCAAGAGAGCAGGAAGTAATGCGCTTGTTGTCACAGGGGCAAACAACGGAGGCAGTTGCTGACAAACTCTGTATCAGCCCTAAAACGGTTGCCAATCACCGGGCCAATATCATGAATAAACTGGATATCCATAACTCTGCAGGTCTGGTACGTTATGCTGCTCGTCTCGGGCTGCTTGAAGATTGAGCTTCCCAAAGGAATGGGAAAAGCACCCAGAGGAATGATGCGATTGTCTCATTGGCAGGCAAAGCTAAACACAGTATATAATTCTCGAAACATAGAATAACAATCAAACTTGAGAGGGTTATTATGAAGAAAACAATTAAATCACTAGTTACGGCAGCAACATTTGTACTGGCATGTGGTACGATGGCCAATGCACATTATGGAATGATTATACCATCCGATCAGATGGTAATGCAGGGTGAAGAGAGTACAGTGAATCTGGATGTTCGCTTCTGGCATCCCATGGAAGGTATTGCCATGCCTCTGGTAAAACCTGCCAAATTTGATGTTGTTGCCAATGGGGAGAAAGTTGATCTCCTTGGTACTCTGCAATCTAAAACAGTCAAAGACAATCAGACCTGGATTACATCGTACAAGATCAAGCGCCCCGGTTTGTATGTCTTTAGCATGGAGCCCCAGCCATACTGGGAACCGGCCGAAGATAAATTTATTATCCATTATACAAAGGTAGTAGTCACGGCCTATGGCAACGATGAGGGCTGGGACGAAGAAATTGGTTTAAAAACCGAAATTGCTCCTCTGGCTAAACCATTCGGGCAATATAGCGGTAATGTTTTTCAGGGAATTGTGAAGATGGATGGTAAAGCCGTCCCTTACGCCGAAGTAGAAGTTGAATATTACAATGAAGATGGCTCAAAAAAAGCCCATAATGATTATATGGTTACTCAGACCATAAAGGCCGATGGTAATGGTGTTTTTACTTACGCCACATCCGTTGCCGGTTGGTGGGGATTTGCTGCCTTAAATGATGCTGATTTTAAAATCAAGCATGAAGGGCAGGATAAGGA
>JAOZLI010000478.1 GCA_029934915.1 Desulfocapsa sp.
GATTACTGCTTGATACTGACAGCAGCAATCAGAAATTGACCACTCTTCTGCAAATATATAGCAATAGCAAATGGCAGCTTGTTGATCCTAAAACTGCAGAGCTTCGTACCAATGATAATTTTCTTCTCTGGGTATCTGGTGAGGAAGCGTTGTTAAAAGTAATTGGTGGCACAGATGAATCTATTAGCTTTGCCACCAATTCCAGTAAGGTACTTGCCAGCAGGGCGTCTCTTGCTGCAGGGGAAAAAAGTGGGGCAATGCTTATTGATTTTTCCATTTACTCCCTTCCTTTGGCAGAGCAGAATACCTTTAAACTTCTGCTACTCATTCCTCTTGGAGCTCTGGTTGTTGTTATTCTCCGTAATCTTGTAGGGATTCAAACCTCAGGTACCTTTATGCCGATTTTGATCGCTTTAACCTTTCTTCAAACTACACTGCTTTGGGGCTTGGCCCTTTTTTTGGTGGTGGTCAGTATAGGGCTTTTTATGCGCTCCTACCTCAGTCATCTAAATCTATTGCTGGTACCTCGTATTTCTGCTGTACTGGTCTTTGTGATAGTTATCTTTGTGGCTATCAGTGTGATTTCAATCAAGATGGACTTTGAACAGGGCTTACAGGTAACCTTCTTCCCTATGATTATCATTTCCTGGACCATCGAGCGGATGTCTGTACTCTGGGAGGAAGAGGGGCCTCGTGATGTTTTTATCCAGGGAGGAGGCAGCCTCTTTACAGCCTGTATTGTCTATCTGGTGATGACCAATAAATTCCTGGGTCACCTGACATACGCCTTCCCAGAACTGCTTCTGGTGTTGCTGGCAATTATCCTGATTATTGGAAGTTATTCCGGGTATCGGCTCTCCGAGCTTCGGCGTTTTGAACCCATGACCCGGGAGTCCTGATCATGTTTATTACTACACCTGGACTACTAAAAAATGCTGGTGTTATTGGCATGAATCATCGCAACGTGGTGTGTATTGCCCGCAATAATCCCCGGCATTTGTATCCAAGGGTTGATAATAAGCTACTGACTAAGATTCTTGCCAAGGAAGCCAATATTGCTGTCCCCAAACTCATAGGGGTTGTCAAAACCCAGGGCCATGTTCGGGAATTGGAGGCATTTCTCGAACATGACAAGGCATTTGTCATGAAGCCTGCCAAAGGAAGCGGGGGCAAGGGAATACTTGTGATTACTGGTAGAGATGGCAAGGATTACCTCAAACCCAGTGGTGCAAAAGTTACCCATGAGGAAGTGTGCAAACACGCATCAAGCACCTTAAGTGGTCTGTTTAGCCTTGGTGGCAACAATGATGTGGCCATGATAGAAGAGCTCGTTGATTTTGATCCTGTTTTTGACGGCTTTTCCTATCAGGGAGTACCGGATATCAGGATTATTCTCTATAAGGGCTACCCGGTCATGGCCATGACCAGACTCTCTACTAAAGATTCCGACGGCAAGGCCAACCTGCACCAGGGAGCAGTAGGACTTGGTATTGATATTAAAACAGGAAAAGCCCTGA
>JAOZLI010000028.1 GCA_029934915.1 Desulfocapsa sp.
ACGTTCCGAAAATTTTATTTTTTTTACCATGTACTCGCAAGCCTGTCAACAGATGTTACATAGTATGGTGTTTCTCTTATTTCTTTTTATTCAACAGGTCTTTTACAGCTTGCAATTCATTTTTGATTTGCCCAAGGTGATCTGTACCTGGAACCATGGTGACAGGAGCGACTGGTGACTGACCACCGTCTGTTAGAAACTTCTTCGCACCAGAAATAGTGAACCCCTGTTCGTGAAGCAACGCCTTAATCTGGAGGACTGTTTCTACATCCTCTCGTCGATACAGGCGTTGATTGGAGTTTGCTCGTTTGGGTTGAATTTCTTTGAATTCAGTCTCCCAATATCTAAGCACATGGGGTTCCACGCAAGCCAGTTTACTGACCTCACCGATTTTAAAATAGAGCTTATTGGGGATATCTGCTCTCATTCGGTGTTAGCTCCTCCTTTCTGCTACTCGTTAACCTGCTCGCGCATTTTTTTGCTTGGACGAAAGCTTATCATCTGTCGTTGTTTGATGGTGATGGTTTCACCAGTCCTTGGATTTCGACCACGGCGTGGTTTTTTGTCACGCACATTGAACGTTCCGAAATGGACAAACTTGATGGATTCTCCTTCAAGCAGTCTGCCCTTCATGCGATCCAGAAAAGTATCAACCAGTTCTGAGCATGTATTTTGTGAATAGCCTAATTGGTTAGTGAGTGCTTCCGCTAGTTCCTTACGTGTGAGATTGCCTTTGTTCATGAATATTAACCTTCGCGCAAACTTCCGTTAAATTTGGAAGTTAGTAAATTTATAAGTTTATTATGTGATTTATTAACGTTCTTTTCAGTCAGTGTTTTTGTCGGTGATCTGTAAGTGACAGAGACCGCCACACTTTTCATGCCTTCAGCCAGAGGTTTGCCCTGGTAGACATCAAATATTTCACAGGTTTCGATAAATTTCTCTTTGCTTGTCTGTACAGTCTTAAGCAGGTCTCCAGCTTTTGTGGCCGCAGGAACAAGTAGAGCAATGTCTCTTTTGATGGCGGGGAAAACATGAAGAGTTTGGAAATTTTTCTCTGCAGCATCAAGGCTACAGAGTATATCAAAATCCAGATCAATGAAATAAACTTCGGCCTTAATGCCGAAATTTCTGGCAATACCCGGCTGCATTTTTGCCAGTTGACCGACTATTCCTTTGGAAGAGTCTATTATCAGACACTGTGAAGTCTCAGCAAAAGTCTCGCATTCGTCACCTTCTGGTGAACGGAATGTAACACTATCCTTAGCATTGCATCCTTGCAGGCGTAATGTTTCCAGCAGGAGTTCGGCCATACCCTTTGCATCAAAAATATCTACGCCTTTATCGTCCGTATAAAGGGGGGAGCATTCACCTGCTCTTCTACCACTTAAAATACATGTGAGACGTTCTGTTTCAATGGGTTGTTCGTTTTCGCCCTGGGGAGTGAAGACTTTACCAATTTCAAAAAGCTTAACTGCATTTTTCTGGAAATTGGAATTTCGTTTCAGGTTTTCAAGGAGCCCAGGAAGAAGCATACTGCGCATAACGGACTGTTCTTCACTGAGGGGATTAAGAAGATGAACAAGTGTTCTCCTTGAATCATCAACGTCAAGCTGCATCATGTCTGCATGTTTTTCAGTGACGAAACTATAATTGATAGCCTCGGTAAATCCCGTGTCTGCAAGAAGAGTTGAGAGAATTGCGCGAATTTCACGCTTAGAATCTTTGGCAGGATAGCTGAGATGAACAGTAGGCAAACTTGTAGGAATATTATTATATCCTACAAGGCGTGCAATTTCTTCAACAAGGTCAACTTCTCTTTCAATGTCTACACGGAAAGTCGGAGGATTAACCCATAGGGTGTCGTCATCCTTAGGCTTGCATCGCATACCAATTGATTGGAGTAAATCAGCCATCTTCTCATAATCAAGATCAATTCCAAGCAGTGATGCTGTTCTCGATATACGAAGTGTTTGAGAGTTTAATGGTCTGACACCACCAAAATAATCAGCGCCGCCTGTCGCAGCAGTACCACCTGCAATCTCACATAGCAGAGAAGCAGCACGTTCAAGAACAATAACGCAACCACCAGGATCGACACCCCGTTCAAAGCGATAGGACGCCTCACTACCAAGGTTTAATTTTCGGGCTGTTTTTCGCACGGAAATAGGGTTGAAACAAGCACTTTCAAGAAGTATATCTGTCGTTTCTTCAGTCACTTCAGAGTTTAATCCACCCATAACACCAGCGACGGCAATAGGTTTCTCCGCATCGCAGATCATTAGCATCTGGTTGTCGATGTCTCGTTTTTCACCGTCAAGAGTGGTAAATGACGTCTCATTGGGCAGTGGATTACGAACCATGATCTGTTTGCCTGCAATCTTGTCATAATCAAAGGCATGAAGGGGTTGTCCGTATTCCATCATGACAAAATTGGTGATGTCTACCACATTATTAATCGGGCGAAGTCCAATAGAAAGTAATCTTTTTCTCAGCCACCAGGGGGATGGGCCAATTTTTACGCCTTGAATGAGCTTTGCTGTGTAACGGGGGCAAAGTTCGTTGTTTTCTACATCAACTTTGAAGTGCGTTGCATTATGTTCAAGTTCTGCCTCTTCAACTGGGCGAGTAAGTGGTGTTCTGGTAATTCCTGCGACTTCACGTGCAATTCCGATCACTGATGCACAATCTGGGCGGTTAGGAGTAAGATCAACCTCAACAACAAGATCATCCATCCCAAGAACCTTCAGGAGTGGCTGGCCATGTTCTGTGTCTGCAGGCAACTCCATAATTCCGTCATGAGACTCACTTAAGCCAAGCTCACTTTCAGAACAGAGCATTCCGAAGGATTTAATACCACGAACCTTTGATGCTTTTATTTTCATGCCACCAGGCATGACAGTGCCAACGGGGGCAAAAGCGGTGATCAGTCCAGCGCGCACATTGGGTGCACCGCAGACGATAGTAAGAGTTTCTTGTCCTGTGTCCACTTCGCACAGACGCAGTTTGTCGGCATCCGGGTGTGGTTCTACGGATACAACCTTGACGGCAAGCAGGTTTTCGAGTTCGGGAAAGAGTTGATCAACGCTATCTACCTCAAGACCCAGCATGGTCAAATGGTCGGCGAGAGCTTCGGGGGTGAGTTCTCCGGTATCAACGTATTCTTGTAACCAGTTGATGCTAAACTTCATGATTTATCTCTGTCTTGGTAACTGGTGAATTAACCATGTACGGCCTGACTCTTCTCAGTACCCCCTTGAGGGGTGAAAGTGCAATGGTTATGATTTGTAACATTTTGATTTAAAATATAAGACTATATGTTTTCTGAACAATAGGGACCTTGGTATATGGCACTAAAATTGAGAAAGAAAACGGAGGTCGTTTTCGTAATAGAGTCTGATGTCGTCTATACCATATTTGAGCATGGCAATACGTTCGATTCCAAGGCCAAAGGCAAATCCACTGTAAACTTCGGGATCGTATCCTACCATTTTGAAGACTTCAGGGTCGATCATTCCAGCACCAAGAATTTCAAGCCAACCGGTGCGTTTGCATACTCGGCAGCCAGATCCTCCGCACATTACACAGGCAATATCAACTTCTGCACTTGGTTCGGTAAAAGGGAAAAAGCTTGGACGAAAGCGAAGATCAAGATCCTTTTTGAACATCTTCTGGGTAAAGATCGTAAGCACGCCTTTCAAATCTGCAAAGGAGACATCCTTATCAACCAGAAAGCCTTCAACCTGATGAAACATCGGGGTATGGGTTATGTCTGAATCGCAACGATATACCTTACCAGGGGCAATTACCCTGAGAGGAGGCTGTTGCGTTTCCATAATTCGTGCCTGCATGGGAGATGTATGCGTGCGCAGCAGAATTGAATCACTCACATAAAATGTGTCGTGCATATCTCTTGCCGGATGGTGCGCAGGGATATTGAGTGCTTCAAAATTGTAGTGATCGTGCTCGACATCGGGCCCTTCAGCGACTGAAAACCCAAGACTTTCAAAGATAGAACAGACTTCGTTCATGATTTGGGTAACGGGGTGCAGCTTGCCGGTTTCGGGCTTGCGTCCGGGGAGTGTGAGATCTATTGTAGAGTCACTTCCAGCGCCAGTGCTTGTAGCCATAAGCGCTGCACGTTTTTCAGAGTAAAGGGATTCTATCTCTTTTTTGATGGCGTTAGCCATCTGGCCAAGGCGAGGTTTGTCGTCCTTGGGGACTTTCCCCAGCCCCTTCATAATGGAGGTGAATTCTCCCTTTCTGCCCAGAAATTTAATTCTGAACTCTTCAAGCTGCTCATTGCTCGATACAGATTGCAATGATTCCCCGGCAAGGGCTTGTAGACTATTTAGTTCCTGCTCCATGATCTTCTGCTCTTTAAAACGGTAACCGTTTTACAGTAAATTCTAACTGTAAACGTTTACTTTAAAACAATATGCCGGTTTCAATTAATGAAACCGGCATTCAAATAGGACTGTATGCAATAGATGGATCTGTATTACGGAAAAACAGTTCTATGCATTGGCCGCTTTTGCGAGATTTACTACTTCAGTAAAGGCTGGAGCATCAAGAATTGCCATATTGGCAAGCACTTTACGATCCAGATCGATGTTAGCCTTTTTGAGACCTCCCATCAGTCTTGAGTAGTTGATCTCGTTCATCTTGGCACCGGCGCTTATGCGGGTGATCCAAATACGACGAAAATCTCTCTTCTTGTTGCGACGATCGCGATAAGCATATCCTAAAGCTTTATCGACGGCCTCAGTGGCTGTACGATATAGTCTGGACTTTCCACCCCTGAAACCTTTGGCAAGTTTCAGGACTCTATTTCTTCTTCTGCGGGCTTTAAAGCCCCTGGTAACGCGTGGCATTATGATACTCCTAATTGGTTCCGGGATAAAATCCGGATAAATATCGGTATAAATTATTTACAGAAAATCCTACAGGTATGGAAGGAGTTTTCTAATTGTTTTATCGTTAGCACTATCAACGATACCGGATTTGCGAAGATTACGTTTACGTTTGGTGGACTTTTTGGTCAGAATGTGACTGGTAAAGGCCTTGGAACGTTTGATTTTTCCGGTTCCTGTCTTTTTGAAGCGCTTAGCGGCGCCTCTTTTTGTTTTCATTTTTGGCATTGTCTATACTCCGTTATTTAACCATCTCTATGAGATGTTCTACTTTTTCTATTCTGTCTTTGGGCCTACAAACATTACCAACTGTCGGCCTTCCATTTTAGGTGCTTGCAAAATAGTAGCATCATCTTCAAGACTAGCTGCTATTTTTTTCATGGCTTCCATACCGACGGTTTGACTGTAAACAATCTCACGGCCACGAAAACGCATGGTAAGTTTAACCTTATTGTTCTTACTCAGGAATTTCTTAACATTTTTAATCTTGAAATCCAGGTCATGTCTTTCAGTCTTTGGCCGGAATTTAATCTCTTTGGTTTCAACAGTGGTCTGCTTCTTTTTTGCTTCCTGTTGTTTCTTAGCCTGCTCATACCTAAATTTGTCGTAGTTCATAATACGACATACAGGTGGTTTTGCATTTGCTGAAATTTCTACGAGATCAAGATCTTCATCGTAGGCTCGTTCAAGGGCGTCTGCGGCACTGAATATTCCTAACTGACTACTATCGCTACCTATAAGGCGAACCTGCGGATGGCGAATGGCCTCATTTGTTTTTGCTCTTTCTTCCCTTTGAACTGGCGCCCTTTTTCCTCGACGTTTAATGTGACTTCCTCCTGGTAAAAAAATAAAAAATTAGAGATGATGCGGTCTGAATGGTGACCGTGTCCCTAAATCCCTCGCTCTGCAACACATTCATCATTAATCTTTTTAGCAAAATCATCAATCTGCATATCTGCGATATTCTTGCCATCTCGCAATCGTACGGTAACAGTATTGTTCTCTTTTTCCTTGTCACCAATAATTAGCATATAAGGTACTTTTGCCATTTGCGCTTCTCTGATCTTATAGTTCAATTTTTCATTGCGCAAATCTTTTTCAATTCTAATGCCGGCCTTTCGCAGTTTTGCATATACTTCATTGCAATAATCAGCCTGTGCGTCGGTGATATTCATGATCCGTGCTTGAACCGGTGCAAACCAGAGTGGAAAAACACCTGCGTAATGCTCGATCAGTACCCCGATAAAGCGTTCAAGGGATCCCATGAGCGCCCGATGAATCATGATGGGCTGGTGCTCACTGTTGTCAGCGCCAGTGTATTTAATGTTAAATCGCTCAGGAAGATTGAAGTCTACCTGAATGGTTGAACATTGCCAGGAACGTCCCAGTTGATCTTTAATTTTGATATCAATTTTAGGGCCGTAAAAAACGCCTTCGCCTGGATCGAGTTTATACTCAAGGCCTTTTTTCTCAAGGGCAAGTTTCAGAGCCTCGGTTGATTGCTCCCAATGATCATCGGAGCCAACGTATTTTTCTGGTCTGGTGGAGAGATAGATTTCGTACTGGTCAAAACCAAATGTCTTCAGAATTTCCAGATTAAGATCTAATATATTGTAAATCTCTTCTTCAAGCTGCTCGACCATGCAAAAAATATGAGCATCATCCTGGGTAAAGCCACGTACACGAAGAAGGCCATGGAGGGCACCAGCTCGCTCATAACGATAAACCGTGCCAAGTTCACACCAACGCAGGGGGAATTCTCGATAGCTTCTTTTGCGACTGGTATATACACCGATATGAAACGGGCAGTTCATGGGTTTGAGTTGATACGCTACACCATCAATGTCCATGGGCGCGTACATATTTTCGCCGTAAAAATCCAGGTGTCCAGATGTCTTCCACAAATCCTGTCGGGCAATATGCGGCGTATAAAGCAACTCGTAATCATTGCGATAATGTGCATCTTTCCAGTAATCTTCGATAAGTTTTCGAAGAAGAGCACCCTTGGGTTGCCACAGGATAAGTCCGGGACCAATTTCGTCCTGGATTGTAAATAACTCAAGTTCTTTGCCAAGTTTACGGTGATCGCGTTTTTTTGCCTCTTCAATGGCATTCAAATGCTTTTTAAGAGCCTTTTTGTCAAAGAAGGCCGTACCGTAAATGCGTTGCAGCATTTCGTTTTTCTCGTCCCCACGCCAGTACGCACCTGCAACACGTTGCAGTTTAAACGCCTTTATCCAGGATGTATCCGGAAGGTGTGGGCCACGACAGAGGTCAGTGAAGTTGCCTTGCTGGTAGAGCGAGACTGTCGTTTCGCCAAGGTCCTGAATCAGTTCGACTTTGTACTTTTCGCCGTCTGCTTCAAACTGTTTGATTGCTGTATCAGATGTCACTTCAGTTCTGGTAAATGGCTGAGCAGAGCGAACAATCTCAGTCATTTTTACTTCGATCTTTTCGAGATCTTCGGGAGTGAATGGCTGCTTGCAATCGAAATCGTAATAAAATCCGTCTTCAATGGATGGGCCGATGGCAACTTTTACATCATCGCCATAAATCTCACGCACTGCTTCCGCCATCACATGAGACGTTGAATGACGTAGTATGGCCAGACTTTCATCGGATCCAATTTGTATAGGAATAAATTTTGTGTCTTCCGTAAGCGATGCGGAAAGATCTAAAATCTCGCCATTAACAGAAACTGCCACAGTTCTCTTGCGCTGCTTGTTAGACATCAGTTCAGAGATGGCTTCTTTAACGGTGGTGTTAGCAGGCATAGCTGCTTCATTTCCGTCTTCTATGGCAATTGTAATATCGGTCATCAGTTTTTACTTATGGTATAAAAGCAAGGGCTAAAGACTTTGTGAGAAAAAACGTTCACAAAAGTTTTAGCCCGTGAATTGTGGTAGGCGCGGGCGGTTTCGAACCGCCGACTTCCACCATGTCAAGGTGACACTCTCCCGCTGAGTTACGCGCCTGTATTTGTCGTAAAGACAAAGTTAAAACATAAACAGTGTCAATTACCAATATATGTGGATTCTGTCAAGAAAAAATAAGAAAGAGTAAATCCTCACTGTAGGAGAATTTTATCGTATATTTTACCTGGTTTCAGACCGGCTCTCAATGGCCCTGGCTAAGGTATGCCTGTCAGCATATTTAATATCCATGCCCATGGGGATTCCGCAGGCCAGACGAGTCAGAAGGACAGGTCGTTTGTGTAATCTGTCAATGAGGAAACTTGCAGTTGCCTCCCCGGGGACAGTTGAGCTTGTAGCGATAAATATTTCTTTTATGGTACCGCTGTTAATGCGTGCTTCAAGTTCTTTTATTTTCAATTCTGCAGGTCCGATCCCATCCATGGGAGAGAGTACACCATGAAGAATGTGGTAGTGGCCATTAAAATTCCCTGCTTTTTCAATGGCCAGAAGATCGCCCGGCTGTTCAACTACACAGACCAGGCTCGCATCACGTTTAAGATTTCCACAGATACTACAGGGATCACTTTCTGAAAAGGTAAAACAGCAGGAGCAGAGTTGGATGGAACTATGCAGTTGGGTGAGCGCATCTGCAAGTTCTCTGGCTTCGTTTGCCGGACGTCTTAAAATGGTCATCCCAAGACGGGAAGCTGTTTTTTGACCAATACCCGGAAGTTTACATAGATCCTGGATAAGCCGCTCCAGGGCTGGTGGGATAACTTGTAGTGACATCAGGAGAAAAGGTTGGAAACTCCAGGGATATTCATACCCCCGGTAAGTTTGCTCATCTCTTCTTTACCAATTTCTTTTACTTTGCGAAGAGCGTCATTGGTTGCAGCAGTGATCAGATCCTGCAGCATCTCTTTTTCGTCGACGGAAATAACAGTTGGTTCGATTTGTACAGAGAGAACCTCATTACTGCCATTGACGGTAACGGTGACCATACCACCACCTGCGCTGCCAGTTGCAGTTTTCTTTTTTAATTCTTCCTGAATGCCTGCCATTTTCTGCTGCATCTGTTGTGCCTGCTGCATGATGGAGTTCATGTCCATAGTATCTTACCTCGAAAGTATAGTAACTTTTATTTTATTTTAAAGAATCTTAAAGATGAACATCAAAAGATGAATATCGAATGTCGAACAGGGAATGTCGAACCGCAGAAGGGAAAAACTTTCAAGCAGTTGCTTTTTATTCCGATCGATATTCGAAATTCCTTGTTCGACATTCGATATTCTCATTTTAAAACCCGTGCAGTGCGATAAGTTATAAGGAGTTACTGTAAAATTATCTGCTGCGGGGACCCACGCGAATATTGCCGATCTGACCGTTAAAAATCTCGGTGGCCATCAGAACCAGTGGGTCATTCGCAAGTTTTTGTCGTAATTTGTGTGGCGACTCTGCATCATCACTTTTCTTCTCATCATCTGGTTCAGGGGTGATAAATTGAAGTGTAAGATCTTTTTGAAAGAAATCGAGAATAAACTCAGTGAGAAGTTTACTGTTTTCCTTTTGGCGTAGTACTGAACAGCTTGCACGGTCTGAATAGCTGAGTTGCAACTCTCCATTAATTTCTTTAGCTGTGTTGGCCATGCGCAGAATCGATGCCATTGAGGGCTTACGGTCCTTGACATGCTTAATAAAGTCAGGCCAGTCACGTCTTACGTCATGCTCGTGGGGATGCGGTACCGGCTTGTTTTGGGGAGTAGGAGGCGATACTGGATCCTGAGGTAGTGGAGGTTCTTCGCTCGGAGGTTCAGGCGCTTTGGCGGGTGTTATCTCAGGACTTTTTTTTTTACTGATTGTTTCAGGGGCTGTAGCTGTTTGTGGTGCAACACTGTTCTCAAGAAGCTTATCGAGTTTTCCCAGCAGGTTGGACATGGGGACCACATCATCGGTGCTGGTGATTTTTAAGAATGTACTTTCAAGAGCAAGTCTTGGTTGCGTGGTGTAGCGCATCTCCTCAACACCCTGCATCAGTAGATTCAGCTTCATGTGGAGTGTGTTGTGTGAGTGCTCTTTGGCCAGTTTTCTGAAAAACTCCAGCTCCTGTTTCGGAATATCAACGAGCTCCTGGCAACCGTCAATTCGGCAGAGGATAAGTGTCCGGAAAGAGGTAAGCAGGTCGGCAGTGAAACGCTTGAGATCTACTCCAAAATCAAATGTTTTATCAAGAGCAAGTAGTGCGTTTCCAGGATTGTTTTCAAGGAGCGCTCGACTGATATCGTGGATGACGTCACGTGAGACCAGACCAAGTACTTCGATAACATCGTCAACGGTGATCTCTTTTTCGCCATAGGAAAAAACCTGATCCAGTAGACTGAGGCCATCTCGAACCGATCCTTCGGATTCCCTGACAATGAGATCAAGAGCTGCTGTATCCATACTGATCCCTTCAGCCTCACAGAGTTTCTGGAAATGGGAACTGAGCTCGGGGGCGGCAACACGTTTTAGTTCATAACGCTGACACCTGGATAGAATCGTTATGGGAATTTTATGTAATTCGGTGGTCGCAAACATGAAATGGACATGTGCGGGTGGCTCTTCCAGCGTTTTCAAGAGGGCATTGAAGGCCTCGGTGGTGAGCATGTGCACTTCATCAATAATGATGATTTTGAATTTTGCACTTGTGGGGAGGAATTTTATTTTTTCTTTCAGCTCACGAATTTCCTGGATTCCACGATTGGATGCTCCGTCTATTTCATAGAGGTCAAGGGCTGCGCCAGCTGTAATTTCGGTGCAGGAAGAACATTTGTTGCAGGGATTGCCATCTTCAAGATTCTCGCAGTTAATGGCTTTGGCCATGATTCGTGCAAGTGTTGTTTTTCCTACTCCTCGAACACCTGAAAAAAGTATGGCGTGGGCGACCCTGTCACGAACAAGACTATTTCGCAAAGTTTTGACGACTGGGATTTGGCCAACGACCTGGGTGAAATCTTGAGGGCGGGATTTTCTGGCAAGAACCAAATAGGACATAGAGGAGGGCCTACCTGAAAAAAAGGTTACTGTTCACCAGCCATATTGAATGACGGCCGATTCATAGCCGTAAGCGTTTGCCAGTGCGTCATATTTGTTTAACTGGGACTGCGTAGCATAAGTAGTTATATGTGAGCGGTTCCAGATGAACAATCGGAGTCTCGCAAGCTCGCTTACCTTGGTACTGGTGAGCGTTTACAAAAAATGATAGCCGGGCACCCCGTAACACATCAGAGGGGTCATTGCCGTTGCTCCCTTCCGGGCCTGGCGGAGTTCATGATCTCTGATTGTACAGGACCCGACTATCAAAACAAATATATTTTGTAGGGAAATTCGTATACTAACCGGCTTGATGCCATCAGAATTAACCCAATAAAACTTCTGCAACGAACGTAAATTACAAAAGTTTTTATATAATGTGGCGGAGAAGGAGAGATTCGAACTCTCGGTACTTGCGTACACACGCTTTCCAGGCGTGCACCTTAAGCCACTCGGTCACCTCTCCATATCGAAGTGTTCACACAGCGATTGAGAGCCTTTGTATCCTGAGAATGAAAATTTCGCAATCAAAAACTACCATAAATCGTAAAAAGATATCTAACAGTAAAACTTTCAGACTCTTTCAGCGCTTCTTGCGTTTGTTCCGGAAAAAATTTCTTAGCATATCTCCACACTCTGTCTCGCAAATTCCCCCTGTGATTTCCAGTCGATGATTTAGGATATTGTCCCCCCCTATATTATAACACGAGCCGGCAGCACCTGATTTAGGGTCATAGGCTCCAAAAACCAGACGTTTGATACGTGCATGAATGATTGCGCCCATACACATGATGCACGGCTCAAGAGTAACATAGAGAGTAGCGTCGGTGAGCCGGTAATTTTCTGTTTGCAGGCAGGCTTGTCGCAGGGCAATAATTTCAGCATGGGCACTTGGATCATGGCTTGCGATGGGACTGTTTGCTCCTCTTGCAATGATCATATCATCTTTGACGATAAGTGCTCCCACTGGAACTTCTCCGTTCAGTCTAGCAGAAGCCGCCAAGATTAATGCTTCCTGAATATATTGTAGATCTTCTTCTTTTTGTCTCATGGTAGTTAGCTAACGCAATAGTTGCAGGTTACTTACGAAAATTTCATTAAAAATTTGCATTAAGAATTATTTTCACATATCATCAAAATGAGTTACGAATTTGAAACTATCATTGCTAAGGCGAGGAGCGTAATGAACACCATATTAGCATATGCTATTCCAGAAGAAAGTCATAGTGTTATTGAAACGGCACTTTCTGAAAAGGGGAAAATTGTGTTTTGTTCGGGAAGAGAGAATCTGCTCCGGCAATTAAAACAAAAAGAATATGATCTAGTTTTTCTTTTTCTTGAGGATGCGCATCTGGAAATGTCTCTGTTTCTGGAGGTTTCCAAACGTATTCCACATGCGCCAATCATTCTTGTCAGCCATGAAGAAAATGCCGAAACAGTGGTGGAGGCATTACGAAACGGTGCCTTTGATTACCTTGTACATCCGGTATCTGTCGCCAGATACGAAGTTGCAACCAATAAGGCTTTTGAAAATAGAGCACTCCGAAACGAGATAGCTTATCTGCGGCACAAGCAGGATATCGTTTATCACTTTGATGATGTTATTGCCTTTAGTCCCACCATGAAACAAGTTCTTAAAAGTCTTGAGAAGTTTTCACGGACAGATTCAACCATTCTTATTACCGGCGCTACCGGAACAGGAAAAAGTTTTCTTTCAGGTACTGTTCATTATAACAGCCCTCGAAAAAACAAACCTTTTATTAAAATAAATTGCGCAAATATCCCTGAGGATCTTTTGGAGTCTGAGCTTTTTGGTCATGAAAGAGGTGCCTTCACTGGAGCCGAGAAATTGCGTGTTGGTCGTTTTGAACAGGCCAGTGGCGGGACCCTTTTTCTTGATGAAATTGGTGAGATCAGTTTGAGTTTGCAGACAAAACTACTACGGGTTCTTGAGGAAAAATGTTTTGAACGGGTAGGGGGGAATAAAACAATTTATGCAGATGTACGTGTTATTGCCGCAACCAATAAGGATTTACCTGAGCAGATCAGAAAGGGGAAGTTTAGAGAGGACCTTTATTATCGAATAAATGTTTTGCCAATCAGGTTACCGTCTTTACGGGAACGAGGACAATGTCTGTTGCCACTGGCGCAGAGTTTCTTAATAAAATATGCGAATTCTCTTGGCAGCAATGTGCGTGGTTTTACGGATTCTGCCCTTGAACACATCAAAAATTACAGCTGGCCGGGGAATATTCGTCAGCTGGCCAATACCATAGAGCGTGCTGTAATTCTGGAAGAAGATTTGTTGGTGGGAACGTATAATCTTTCCCTTCCCGCTGAACGAATACGGAATACTGAAGATGATTCGCACTCCCTTGCGAGTGGTGGATCGTTGGTTGGGCAGGAAAAAGAGTTGATTATCAATGCTCTGGAAGAATGTTTGTGGGTACAAAAAAACGCTGCCGAAAAATTGGGAATCAGCCCTAGAGCACTTAATTATAAGGTGAAGAAATTTGAAATAACACACCCCAACTGGCGTAAACACCGCTAGGAATGAAAAATAAAAACAGACATGAATCTGATTTTCCTTCCTAAGGAATCGGGTTGGGGCGAGTTTTTTTATCTTAAGCCTGCAATAAAAGGCCCAACAGCATCAGCCCCATCGGATTCCACCAGTTTGATTGTGCGTGAACCGATAACTGCCATGTCAGCTTTTCCTTTCAAGACGTCAATGTCTTCTTTACTCTGAATACCAAACCCTACTGCAAGTGGCAGGCGGGTTGCTTTTCTGCAGCGGCCTAAATAGTCCTCAAAATCATCACCGAATTCAGACTTTTTACCGGTCACACCTCTTCGTGCAACGCAGTAGATAAAGCCTCTGCCATGGGTGGCGAGTTCCTGCATGCGTTCGTCTGTGGAGGTCGGAGTAAAAATCAGAATGGGAGCTAAATTATATTTGTCGGCAAGAGCAAGAAATGTTTTTCCCATTTCTGGGGGGAGATCCGGTACGATAAAGCCCTTCATACCGATTTCGGCAGCTCGTTTAAAAAATGCCTCCTCACCGTACTTGAATATGATATTATAGTAGGTCATAAAGAGGAAGGGGATATCATGTTCCTGCGTGATTTCCTGGGCAAAGGTGAAGCAATCATTAACTTTCATTCCTTCGGCTAGTGCATCCTGATTGGCCTTTAAAATTACAGGGCCATCTGCCATGGGTTCTGAAAAGGGAATCTGCATTTCAATACAATCTACCCCGTTGTCAACCATCTGTCGTATGACTTCTCTGTTCACATCAAGAGACGGGTAGCCCAGGACGATATGAGTCATGAGGAGGATATCTTTAGTTTCTAATTGTTTGCGTAGTTGTTCTTCTAGTTGCATCACTTTACCTTGAAAAATAGAAATTATTTTTGACTATACTCTTTTCCACGCTCAATAATAAATTCCTTCCACGAAGGATCTTCAAAGGCATGAGCGATGGTGAAGATATCCTTGTCTCCACGGCCGGATTGATTGATGATAATGGCATCATCAGGTGACAGGTTTCCCACTTCTCTAAATGCCCCTGCAAAGGCGTGGGAAGATTCCAGTGCGGGAATGATACCTTCCATCTTCATGGTGATATCAAGAGCCTGCATGACCTCATCATCGGTTGCTGAATCAAAGCGTACTTTTTTCTCTTCCCATAGAGATGTCAGGATCGGAGAGACTCCGACATAATCAAGACCAGCAGCAACGGAGTGCGTGTGTTTCATCTGCCCGTCTTCATCTTGCAGAAACATTGTCTTGTATCCTTGAGCAACTCCAGGGCTGGCATCGGAACTTGAAAGCCGGATGGCATGTGCTCCACTGTCCGCACCGTGACCTCCTGCTTCAATGCCCACAAGTTCAACATTGTCTTCATCCATAAAACGTTTGAAAATTCCCATGGCATTGGATCCGCCACCAACACAGGCATAAATTTTTCTGGGCATTTTGCCATGGTACTTCACGATTTGTTCCGCGGCTTCAATACCAATGATGGATTGAAACCAGGATACCATTTCGGGAAAAGGTGCGGGGCCACATGCGGTACCAAATACATAATGGGTGTCATCCACATTGGTGACCCAGTCACGGAATGCCTCATTGATGGCATCTTTCAGGGTACGAGAACCATCTTTTACGGGCACAACAGTGGCACCCATTTTCTCCATCCAGAATACATTTGGGCGTTGCCGCAGAACATCTTCCTCACCCATATATATGGTGCATTCCAAACCAAATTTTGCTGCCATGGTTGCCGTGGCCATTCCGTGCTGGCCTGCACCGGTTTCAGCGATAACCCTTTTTTTACCCATGCGTTTAACAAGCAGGCCCTGTCCCATAACGTTGTTTGCCTTGTGGGCTCCTGTATGATTAAGGTCTTCTCGTTTTATGTAGATCTGTGCTCCGCCAAAATGGCGAGTGAGATTTTCAGCATGGGTGAGCGGAGTGGGGCGGCAGGAATAGGTGGACATAAGGGTAAGGTATTCCTCCCAGAAGGCCGGATCTTTACGGCATCTGGCGTACTCCAGCTTCAGTTCCTGAAAGGTTTGATGTAAAACTTCCGGGATATATGCACCACCCCAGTTTCCATAAAATCCGTTTGCGTCCATTGCAAAGCTCCAGTGAAAAAGAAAAACTAAAATTTAAAACCATTCCTGTCGATATAAACAGAACACGGCAAATATTGATTATTGGTATAGCCAGCACAGCTAACGGAAGCACAAACACCAGCGGGGGTTTGTCTTCCACAATGCGGGATCTATTTTCTTGCAAAAAAAAGGAACGGGAACGAAACGAATCTAAATCGTTTCGCATACCGTTCTTCAAGGGAGTGCACTATGAGTATGCAACGCAGCATAACAGAGCAGCCAACGTTTTCATCAGATAAAGTCTTCACATTTCCCAATGGCATTCCAGGATTTGAAGAATACACTACTTTTAAGATTTTTCACAAGGATGATGGCAATATTTCTGCATATTGGCTGGAATCCTGTGACAATCCTGATGTGACTTTTACTCTGGTTGATCCGACCAGCTATGATATAAACTACGATATTTATCTTGATGCACAGGAACAGCAGATTATCAAAGCGGACAATCCACTGGATATCGGTGTTTTTATGATGTTGAAAAAGAGTGAAGATAACGAATTAGGGGCAAATATCAGCGGGCCACTGGTGATTAATGTGCAGGCTCAGTTAGGAATACAGAAAGTGTTGAAGCCATATAAGGAGGTGACTGAGCATTGATGGCGTCGTAAAAAACTTCATGGTGAATTTTTCTTTTCACGAACTTGTCAGTATTAAGAAATTGATTTTTCAGAATAGCCATGCTGCCAGGCTAGTTTACCCTGCTCATTGGGAACCCGGAGTTTTGCTGCTACGTGCAGATTCCGGGGACCCGGTT
>JAOZLI010000479.1 GCA_029934915.1 Desulfocapsa sp.
GCTGCTGATGCAAAGGCTGCTGAAGAAGTAAAAGCCAAAGCGGATGCTGACGCAAAAGCTGCTGCCGATGTAAAGGCTAAAGAGGACGCAGATGCCAAAGCCAAAGAAGCAGCCGCTGCCCCTGCCGCAGCAGTTGATCTTGGTGTCGCAAAGCTTGCTCTTGAAAGCACAACACTTGCTGATCGTACCACTAAGATAGATCCTAAGACCTACAAAACCAATTACTCCGGTGAAATTCGTCCTGTTACACTCGGTAACGGTGACAATACACGAGTAGTTGGCGGAAGTACTTCCATGCCATTCCAGCTCTTCGAGGGAGATCATCCCAACAAGGCGCTTATCGCCATGGAAGTAACCGATGTGAAACCTGAAGAATGGCCAGAGACCGTATCCAAGCATTTTTCCGATGTCTACGACAATCCAGTTGCCTGGGCTCAAAAATGTGTAAAAACATACGGAGCAGAAGCTATTGCCATAAGCCTTGGTTCAACTGATCCCAATGGCATGAATAGATCAGCTGCTGAAGCCTCAAAGGTTGCAGCCGATGTTATCGCTGCTGTTGATGTACCGGTTATTGTCTGGGGTTGTGGAAACGCAGACAAAGATACAGAGACCCTGAGAGAGATTACTTCAGTTATTGGTGACAAGAAGGTCTGTTTAGCTCCTCTTGAGGATGCCAACTATAAAACCATTGGTGCTACCGCCATGGCCTTCCAGCATCCCATTGTTGCTGCATCTCCAATTGACGTAAACCTTGCCAAGCAGTTGAATATCCTTCTTGAGAATCTTGGAGTTTCCCTTGACACCGTCTTGATGGATCCATCCGTTGGCGCACTTGGATATGGTATTGAGTACACCTACTCAGTTATGGAGCGTATCCGTATTGCAGCACTTACCCAGAATGATGAGAAACTGATGGTGCCCATCATCTGTAACCTTGGTTGTGAAGTATGGAAAGCGAAAGAGACCAAGCTGCCAAGTGATGATATGATCGGTGATCAGGAAACACGGGGTATTATGATGGAAGCACTCACCGCAAGCTGTATGCTTATGGCTGGTGGTGAAGTGATGATTATGCGTCATCCTAAGGCTATTGCACTGACCAAAGAGCTTATTAACGGTTTAATGGACTGATTATTTCAATACGATTGAATACGAATAACCAAATGTCTTTTTGTTTACACAGGAGTTGAAAATATGTCGAAAATAATTTGTTCAGCAGCCGTTCGCGGTGCACAAAAGATCATAGATATGGCCGAAAGCAGTTATGAAGATGCTGTTAAGAAATTTGGCGAAGATAAGGAAGTTTCTTTTCCAAATACTGCCTATTACCTACCCATTATCTACAGTATGCTTGGAGCCAAGGTTGAAAAGCTTGGTGACATGAAAGATATCTTTCAGGAATGTCGAAAGCTTATGCCATCTATCGTAACTCAAGATATCTGGCTTCCCTATCTCGCTCCTGCACTTGATGCAGGTATGGCCACCTTCTTTGCAGAAGAGATGTATGA
>JAOZLI010000480.1 GCA_029934915.1 Desulfocapsa sp.
GAGACTTGCTATAGTAAGGGTTTTCTTAAAAAGAAAATCAATTTTTGTCATCTAAATAAGTCATTTTTTTTATAAACGAAATTCGATGGAGAATCACTATGTTTACTGCTTCTGATCTACGTAAAGGCCTGAAAATCCAGATTGATGGTGCCCCTTTTATCATCACGAAGTTTGAGTTTTCCAAGCCGGGAAAGGGACAGGCCCTCTATCGTTGTGAAATGCGAAATATGATCAATGGCAATAAGCACTCTCAGACGTATCGGTCCAATGAAAAATTCGAAAAACCGGATCTCAGTGAACGGAAGATGCAGTTCCTTTATAATCAGGATGATGAGTATCATTTTATGGATACCGAAACCTATGAGCAGACTTTTATCACCACCGAACAGATGGGTGATAATATCGCTTTCCTGCAGGATAATATGGAGCTGGATGTTCTCTTTTATGATGAAAAACCCATTGATGTTACCCTGCCGATCTTTGTTAATCTCCTTGTAACCATTGCAGAACCATGGGCTAAAGGTGATACCTCGGGCAATGATACCAAACCTGTCACAGTGGAAAGCGGTTATAAACTGCAGGTTCCACCTTTTGTTGTTGAGGGAGATAAAATTCAGATCGATACTAGAACTGGTGAGTACGTAACCAGAGTAAAAGATTAAGATCCATGCTTGATGTGAAAAGGCTGCAGTCTCGTGCAGCCTTTTTTCGTGCCATCCGTTCCTGGTTTGATAACCACGGTTTCCTGGAGGTGGATACTCCTATCCGTCAGCCGCTGGTTATTCCGGAACAGAATATCTCTCATATTCCCTCCACCACTCATTTTCTGCAATCTTCTCCAGAACTCTATATGAAACGGCTGCTGGGCGGTGGCTGTGAGCAGATTTATCAGATCTGTCGTTGCTTTCGTCATGGTGAACGCGGACGATTGCATCTTGAAGAATTTGTGATGCTTGAGTGGTATCGTAAGGACGCTGATTATAAAGATCTTATGCATGATTGTGAGAGCTTGTGCCGTTTTTTACATACTGTGATTCCAGGCCATAAGTTTCCAGTGGCTGTTGAGTTACCATGGGAATATCTTACAGTGGATGAGGCCTTTGTAAAATTCAGCTCACTGTCTGCTAACGAGGCACTTGACCAGGATCTGTTTGACGAGTTACTAGTCGAGGATGTGGAACCGCAACTTGGGAAAAACCGGCCGACCTTTCTGTATGATTACCCTCTGGAATTAGCCTCTCTTGCCAGGCAAAAGCCAAGCCAACCTGAAATTGCAGAACGTTTTGAATTATATGTTTCCGGGGTGGAACTGGCCAATGGCTTTTCAGAACTCACTGACCCTGAAATTCAACGCAGTCGTTTTGCAGAGGAATATGCAAAAATGGGTTGTGTCGAGACGGGTCAGCAAAGAATGCCCGAAAAGTTTCTCGACTCTCTGGCAAGTATCGATCAGGCGGCAGGAATTGCCATGGGGCTTGATCGACTGTTTATGCTTTTTCTGGGTGAGA
>JAOZLI010000481.1 GCA_029934915.1 Desulfocapsa sp.
GTTCGTCATTGACAAAGAAGGCAATGTCAAAGGCGTTGGTGCTTTTAATGACATGCAAAGTTACATTGAAACCTTCCGCAGCAAAGCCCCTGAGTCCCGCAATGTCGCCAAGTCTGCTATTCAACATATTGATGATCGTCACATGAGGAAACAAGAACTCTTTGAACAGTTAAAAGTATATAGTAACAACGGTGACATGCGAGCTTATCGGGCTTGTCGTGCTGAATACGCAACTCTTTAATCAACCTTGGCATGATGGGCGGTAGCCAGCCTAATGGGTGTTCCCAGCCGTCTTGAGTGCCATCATTGCAAATGAGGTATCGCAATGACAAGTAACAAACCACAACGATCTGATTGTATGGTTCCGTTTTGCCGCAACAAAAAACCTAAACGCAATCCCAGTCAGGTAAAACCCATGGGTGCAGGTCAGGTTGAAAAGCACAATAAAAAGTTTGGTAAATTGAAATGAAACGTCGCAGCAATGCTGAATCAGCACCATCGTGTCAATGTGGTTGTGGTAAGCCCACCAACAAGGCTCGTAATGGTCGTTACAACTCGTTTTTGTTAGGGCACAACAGTAAATCAGGTCAGCCGTCTAATGACGGCAATTCAGGTCGTTTTCAGCCTCACAACAAACATGGTAAAGGCAGACCCCTTGGTTCAAAAAATAGAGTAACTATTGCAGCCTCCAATATCCTTGAAGAACAAGCTTCTGCAATTAGTGAAAAGGCTGTGTCTATGGCTCTTCAGGGTGATAGAGTAATGATCAAGACAATCCTTGATAAACTGGTTCCAACCAAAAAGTCTATCCCTGTATCGTTACCTGATATGCCAGTGGTAGAATCAATATCAGACATAAGCCTTGTAACGGGCTATATCTTAAAGGCTATTGCAGATGGCAAGTTGTCACCTGTTGATGCTGAGTATTCCAGGGCAATCCGGACACCCATTCCACGCGAAAGCGGACAGTGATTCCATTCCATTCCGGACACCCATTCCATTTGAATCCGGACAGTGATTCCAGAGGAAACCGGACAGCAGTTTTGTAAATAAAGCGACGCATAGAACAAGATGGTAGAAAAAGCCTTTTTGAATCTAAAATTCAAGGAGGTTTATCATGCCACGAAAGAGGTTATCTATGCGAAACATACGAGAGATTTTACGTCTCAAACATTCCAACCATTGCAGTATTCGGGAAATCAGTAATAGTTGTGGAATAGGCAGAAGCACGGTGAGTGATTATCTGCATCGTGCAAAAGCATCAGGACTTGGCTGGCCGCTTCCTGAAGAATTAAGTGATGCCGGCCTTGAAGAACGATTATTTCCCTCCGCTGCTCCATCAGTTACAACCACACGTTTTATCCCTGACTTTCAAAAAGTTCATAAAGAACTGCAATCAAAAAAACATGTAACCCTCAACCTGCTGTGGCAGGAATACAAAGAACAACACCCTGATGGCTATCAATACAGCTGGTTCTGTCACAATTACCGGGACTGGACAGGTC
>JAOZLI010000482.1 GCA_029934915.1 Desulfocapsa sp.
ATGACTCATCTTCCAGATTATCAGACTTTTTCTCAAAAAAGTAAGGAATCTTCACTGGTTCCGATATACAGAACGATCATTTCGGATCTTGATACTCCTCTTACGCTTTTTGCTAAGGTTTGCGAGGATCAGGAACGGAGTTTCCTTTTTGAATCCATGGAAGGTGGAGAAAAATGGGGACGCTATTCTTTTATCGGTTTTGATCCGCTCCTTACATTTGAATCAAAAGAATCTCAAATTATTATCAAATCCTACTCTTCTGCTTTTGCAGATAGAGACGAAATACATAATAATCCCGTTGATGCAATAAAAGAGCTTCTGGAAAATGTTAAAGCAGCAGAAGATGATGATTTACCACGTTTTTGTGGTGGTGCTGTGGGTTTTCTTGGATACGATATGGTTCGCTTTATGGAGGAACTGCCAAGTAAGAACGTAAGACGCGATTTCCCCGATTCTTCCTTTATGATTCCACGGATTGTTCTGGTTCATGACAGCTTTAAGCAAACTGTAACAGTTGTTTGTTGGGTTCCCTGTGCGTCTGATAAAGAAACTGAGGTATTGTATCAAAAGGCCACCGAAAAGATTGATTCTGTAATTAAATTGCTCCGTACTCCTGTGCCCGCCTCTTTTCATGAAAAAAGTATTCATGGGTGTGAGAAAAAACACCAGTTTGATTCTAATATGGATCAGGATGCATTCCATTCCATGGTGGATAAGGCTCGTGAGTATATTAAAGCCGGTGATATTATTCAGGTTGTGTTGTCCCAGCGTTTTCATACCAAGACTGAAATTGAACCACTTGTTTTGTATCGTGCTTTGCGTCATATCAACCCGAGTCCTTATCTCTTTTTTCTAAAACTTGGAGATCTTATTCAGATCGGCTCCTCGCCGGAAATTCTGGTTCGAAAGGAAGAATCTCTTATAGAGTTACGGCCCATCGCAGGTACCAGAATACGTGGAAGAACGAAGGAAGAAGATCTGGCCCTCGAAAAGGAGTTACTTGAGGATCCAAAAGAAACGGCAGAGCACTTGATGCTTGTGGATCTCGGACGTAATGATGTCGGGCGTATTGCAAAAGATGGCACTGTTGAGGTAACTGATTTACTAGTTGTCGAACGTTACAGTCATGTTATGCATATTGTTTCCGGGGTTCAGGGGATAATTGCAGAGGATAAAGATCAGTTTGATGTGATGAAGGCCTGTTTTCCTGCCGGTACCGTTAGTGGAGCCCCCAAAATACGAGCTATGGAAATCATAGATGAGCTTGAATCCGATGGTCGCGGCCCCTATGCCGGTGCGGTTGGTTATTTTGGGTTTTCAGGAAATATGGATTTTTGTATAACTATCCGGACTTTTGTGATGAAAAACGATGATCTGTGGATACAGGCTGGAGCGGGTATTGTTTACGATTCGGATCCACAGAAAGAATATGAAGAGACTATAAATAAATCCATGGGCCTGCGTCGTGCGGTCGAGTTGGTAGAGAAGGGGTTTTA
>JAOZLI010000483.1 GCA_029934915.1 Desulfocapsa sp.
CGACGCCCGCCACCACCTCTTGACATTCTTGCTGGGCGCCCCATACCGGAAGATGAGCCGGAACGGGACGCGGCTTGCGTTCTTACGTTCCCGTGCCTTTCAATGCGTTTGTCTCGATCTATATCAATATCAATATCATCGTAGCGACCATAGCCATAGCCATGTGGGTATCCATACCCGTTATAGACACCATAATGTACAGACGAGTATCCACCACCGGAACCACTGCAAGCACCTGTGCAGAGGAGAGCCAATAAGGCCAGGAGAAAAAAAAGTTTTTTGATATGTTGTTTCATGATCAATCCTCTCCTTCAGCAGTTTGTGAAGGCCATCTCTGTACTAATAGCAGGGCTCCAGTGGGATCCGCAATTAAAGCAGTATTACCATTACCTGGTGCTTCGTCGGGTGTAACCCACACAACACCTCCTAGTTTTTCCACGCGTTTGGTAATTAAATAAGGGTCTGCAACGCGGACAACAGGCACCCAGAGCATATGTTTTGCATCCTGCAAATGGCGAATACCTGCCCGCCATTCCCCCTTATGCGTAAACACATCATAATCATTCCCTGAAAGAAGATTATCATAGCCCAGTACCTGACGATAAAATTTTTCAATAATTTCTGGATTATCGGTCCATATTTCATCCCATAGCCAATCACCAATTTGTGCCTCAGAATCTACAGGATCTCCACCTTTGGCCTGGAGCAAGACCAAATCAGCACGTTGCGGATCACTAATCATCACAGCGCGACCACGTTGACCCATATCGAGGGGACCTTTCAGTATTGTTCCACCATTGGCCGTAACCAGACTGGCCACAGCATCTACATCAGCCACAGAAACAGAAGCTATCCAGACGCCCTCTCTGGTTTTGCCGGCTACAGGCTCTACTTGTAGAATACCGGCGATGGCTTTGTCGCCATTTCGTACTACGGCATATTGTCCATGTTGTTCAATCTGCCAGCCAAACAACTGTTCGTAAAACCTTGCAGCGGAAAGAGCATCTGGTGTAAGCAGGTCATGCCAGATAAATTTGCCTGGATAGCTCTTGCCACTGGGGTTTTCTGTTATCGGGATTTGTGCCATATCGACACCGCTCTCTGATAAATCTGTAAAACTGGCACAACCGCTCAAGGAGCTTGTCATGAGCACCAGCATACCGAGTAAACATACTAATGATTGCATTGTGTTGTCCTTAGTAAAAAAGTTTGAGCATTAGCATGAGAATTGCCAGGAAAATAATCATCATCCCACTGCCGACACGCATGTAATCTGAAGTCTTATACCCTCCCGGCTGCATAATAAGGGCATTGACCTGATGGGTAGGTAGCATAAAGGTGTTGATGGAGGCAACAGCTACAATCATTCCAGCAACCCGTGGATCACATCCGACCTGCGCTGCAAGGTTCATGGCAATGGGAACCAGCAGAACGGTGGTGCCTACATTTGAAACAAACATGGCAAAAAAGGAGGTCATCACAGCCAGGATCAG
>JAOZLI010000185.1 GCA_029934915.1 Desulfocapsa sp.
CTGAAAAAATCTTCCGGGACGATGCCATGCTTGTTAAAATAGGCCATGGGAAATACATAGCCAGAGGAGGAATGTTTATTGGCAAAAGCAAAACTCTTGCCTCGCAGATGCTTGACCTTGGTCATCCCGGAATTTTTATGGGCTATCAACCAACTGTAATAATAAGCCCTTTTTTTCCCACCCTTGGTGGTCTGGACCGTGACCAGATACTTCAGCCCTGGATACTTTTGTTTTAACTCCACATAGAGTACGGCACCGAAAAAGCCAATATCCAGTTCCCCTTTTTCCACCTTGTCCGCCAGTTCCTCGTAGCTCTCGGTGACAGTAAAGCTAATGGTTCTGTCCAGTTTTTCAGCAAGATGCTTGATAACAGGGGCAAAACCTCTAGTCATCTTATCCGCATTATAATACGGTCCCACCCCTATGGATAAGGTTTCAGCCCCAAGCGCAACAGAAGCACCGAACAAAACAACTGCCAAAAAACTTCCGCATACAATCAATCTTCTTAGTCCACTCATATCACGCACTCCTCTTATTTATAGAGCCAAACCCTGAGCACTTAGCCGGGGCAAAGACATTTCGCATATCATCATCAACGATGAGGACACGTTTCCCCTTAAAAACCGCATCATCTTCATGGACATTGCTGATCATACGTTGCTTTTGTTTAGGAAGTTTACAGATCATCGCAACACAGGCACCGGTTCCATTGTGTCAGGGGTAATACGGGGCAGGCCATTTTTATTCCTGAGGACATTAAGTTTCAACAGAATAAAATAGCTTTTTTGCCGGGCATGGCGGGGTTGCAGGGGGGCGAGGACGGGAACGGGATTTGACTTTTTGCTGGTCGTGATAGCGAAATGCTTTTTCAGCAGCTCCACTTCCTTTTCAATCTGCATCGCCTGGCTATACACATGCGCATGCAACGGAGTCATTTCCACCAATACTGCCTGGCCAGCAGTAGGTAGGAACAGGAAGAGCAGAAAGAAGAGTGGGCACAATTTTTTCATAATACACCTCATAGTCGCTTGCTTAACAAATTCTACCACATTAATCTTCTCACATTTTATTCACATATGTCAAAAAAAATCGAGTTCTGAACGAGTAAGACTTGGAATATGTATCGACTGTGCAGGAAGAACCGCCCGAGAATCGAATATGCTGAGGTGTAAAACTATTTTACGAAAAAGATATACCCTTGTTTAGCTTTTACTCCAGGGTTGAAATTGCCCCCCGGCATGGCATAAGCCGAGGGACAGCAGGGCAGGAATTTTACTTGCTGATAGCCGAACTCAAATATACAAGTGAGCTAAAACTATCCAAGTTTATCTCCCTTAATATCATCTGCAAACAAGGAAATCCCCCGTTCCATGGCGCAAAAATCTCCGCACATGGTACATGTTTTTTCATTCCCCGGGCTTCTTGATTCCCGTACCTGTTTTGCTTTCTCAGGAAACATCAACAATTTAAAATGTTCTTCCCAGTTGGTATCCCGGCGGGAAATGGCCACTTTTTTCTCCTGCTCTCTTCGTTCAGGATATTTGGCAATATCGCCGATTCTTGCAGCCAGCCTGGTTGCTCGGATCCCTTCTCGCACATCATCTTCGTTGGGAAGGGCAAGATGCTCGGCAGGGGTTATATAACAGATAAGGTCTGCGCCGTATCGTGCTGCATTGGCGGCTCCAATTGCTGATGTTATGTGATCATAACCAGCTCCTGAGTCCGCTGGAAGAGGACCAAGCACATAATATGGAGCACCTCCACTCATTCGCTTTTCGAGCATGATATTGCCTTCAATCTCATCAAGCGGTACATGGCCCGGCCCTTCAACCATCATCTGACAACCCATATCACGACCAAGTTCAGCAAGCTCACAGTTAATCACCATTTCCGCCACCTGTGCTCTATCGTGGCTATCGTGGATGGCTCCTGCCCGAATACCATTGCCAAGAGAAAGAACAGCGTCATATTTTTTCATAAGATTACAGACGCGGTCAAATTCCTCATAGAGGGGATTTTCACAGTTATTATATTCCATCCAGGAGACCATAAATGTTCCACCCTTGGACACCAACCCGCCGTATCGATATCCCTGTTTACGCAAACGCTCAATGGAGTATCTGTTAATTCCGCAGTGGATGGCCATAAAGGACATGCCATCATCCAATTGGCGCTCAATCAGTTCAAACAGGTATTCTTTATCGAGTTTATTGGGATTCTTATATTTACGACTGGCCTCTGAGAATGCCTGATACAATGGGACATTCCCAACAGGCAGGGAGCAGTTTGCAAGAATTTCACGCCGAACAACATCGAGATTGCCGCCTGTGGACAACTCCATCAAAGTATCGGCTTTTTCCTCTTCTGCCGCCTTTGCTTTACGTATTTCAAGATCTAAATCTTTGATATCTGAGGATGTTCCAATCGATGCATTTACTTTAGTACGCAACCCATAGCCGATACCAACAGCTTTTTGCTGTTTACGATTAGGATTGGCCGGTATCACTATTCTTCCTTCTGCCACCCGTTCACATATCCAATCCGCAGCCAGCCCCTCTTCTGCAGCCACCTTTTGCATTTCATCCGTAATTATGGCCTTTCGTGCACGTTCAATCTGTGTTTTCATTGCTAATTCTCCATCATTATGGCACAATTATCCAGGACATAAAAAAAGTCCGTACTCCACCACAAAAGTGAAATACGGACTAGTTCGGACGACATGTTTCCTTATTTTTTTCCAGGCAGGTCTTCTGACTTACGAATCATCCTCCACTCTGGCCTTCCCATCGAATTCTCGACAGTGGCACTTCTTGAGTGTCGTCCTCGCTTACAGCGTTGGCCCAACGTTACGGAGTTTCACCGCGTTCCCTTTTCACTGCAAAATTGCAGCACCTGAAAAACTATTTAATTTGATCCTTCTTACCCTATGGACCAGAGTCTGTAAAGGGTACCTTGTCAAAAACAGCAATCAGAATTATCATAACAACATGTTTCCAGACAGCACCATACGCGATGTCCCCCACTCGCCAGGCATTTATCAGATGCTTGGTTCCAAATCCCAGGTTTTATATGTGGGCAAGGCCAAGGATCTTAAGAAACGGCTAACCTCCTACACCCGGTTTTCAGGATCAGATCATAACAAGACCACCGTTATGCTGTCCTATGTGGTAAAAGTCGATACTATCCTCACCGGCACAGAGAAAGAGGCCCTTATCCTTGAAGCCTCTCTTATCAAAAAACATAAACCAAAATACAACATCCTCCTTCGGGATGACAAGAATTACCCCTTCATTAAAGTAACGGTTCAGGACAAATGGCCACGAGTACATATGACAAGGAGGCGGAGTAAAGATGGTGCCAAATATTTTGGTCCCTATTCCTCAAGTTCTGCCATGTGGGCTACCTTACGGCTCCTCGCCAATTTATTCCCCCTGCGTAAATGTAAAGGAAACAAGGTCAGACCGAGAAAACGGCCCTGTTTAAATCTGCAGATGGGCAAATGCCTTGGCCCCTGTGTCGGTTCTGCAGACCCTGTCCTCTATCAGGATCAGGTCAAGAAAGTGATTATGGTGCTCGAAGGACGCAACAGATCACTTATTAAGGAACTGACTCTGGAAATGGAATCAACAGCCAAAAATCTCTTATTTGAACGGGCCGCAGAATTACGTGATCAGATCCAGGCTCTAGGCAAGACTCTTGAAAAACAGATCGTTGCTTCATCCAGCCTGAAAGATCAGGATATTTTTGGTTATTGCAGACAGGGAACATCCATTGGACTTACCATCCTCTTTGTACGAGATGGCCTTATTACGGGCAGCCGCAGTTTTTTTCTGAACGACCCTTTAGAAACGGATGAAACTATTCTCACTCAGGCTTTAAGCCAGTTTTATGACGACAAGATTCTACCTGCCAGTGAGATCCTGCTCCCCTTTGACATTGCTGATGCCCCACTTCTTGTTGAACGATTTACAGAACTTTCAGGCAGCTCGGTAAAACTACTATGTCCCATGCGTGGAGATAAAGTCAAACTGCAGGAAATGGCAAATGCCAATGCCAGCCATATTTTTGATGAAAAAGAAAAGAAGGAACGTTCATGGCAGGGACTCTGCGCTTCCATGGAAAAACTCCTTCACCTCGAGCAGGTACCAAACCGTATAGAATGCCTTGATATATCCAACACCAGCGGCAAACAAGCCGTTGGTTCTCTGGTCTGTTACGAAAAGGGAGAACCTGCCACAACATCATTCAGACACTATAAAATCAAAACCGTTCCAGGCCCGGATGATTATGCCATGATGGAAGAAGTACTGCAGCGACGCCTCTCGCGTGGGATCGAAGAAGACAATTTACCAGATCTTTTTGTTGTTGACGGGGGACGTGGACAACTTGGTATTGCTCTGCGTGTGGCAGGTGAACTTGGTATTCGTGACGATCTTGACTGGATTGGGATAGCAAAAGAAAAAAAAGAAGAGGGGGAAAAACTCTATAAACCGGGCAGAAAAAACCCCATATTGTTAAAGGCTCACAACCCTGTCCTCCTCTATTTGATGCGCATTCGGGATGAATCCCACCGCTTTGGTGTTACGTTTCACCGTAAACTACGCGGGAAGGCATCCATCGCTTCAAGTCTTGATCAGATCCCGGGAATCGGTCCAGACAGGAAGAAAAAGTTGCTCAAAACTCTAGGCAGTGTCAAACGTATTAAAGAAGCTGATATCGATCAGTTATCCTCTGTGTCTGGCATTGGTAAAGACACGGCTTTTGCTATTTTCAAGCATTTTCACGCCGAAGGAGTAAAAAAGAACGATTAAATTCGTTGCGTTATTTTCTACCCCTTGTGAGTTAATTGGTTTTTACGAGACACGCCATTCATCAAATCTGGCCTGCATTTTTTCCTGGGCTTCTACTGCTGTTTCCCCGTACGCCTCACCCAAATCGAGTTTAAGCGATTTTGTCTCACCACCATCCAGAACCATTGAGGGTGAGTTCAGGACTGCGAAATATTCGTAATTCCCAACAGATGGGACTAATTCTCGAACACGTATATCAAAATCAAAAATTTTCATATTTCTTTCTCCTTTCACATTTTATAACAATTACACACGATGATACTGCTTTATCCCGAAGAACAAGTACTACTATGATATAAAAAAAACAGAGAATGTATGAGCTGGAAGTGACAAAAAAAACCTACTATGGTAAAAAGAGTTGAGACACTGAAACCTAACTAAAACAAAAGGTTCTGAGTCTCAATCAAGCAAGAGACAACTTGATTTCATTGGAGCCGACAAGC
>JAOZLI010000484.1 GCA_029934915.1 Desulfocapsa sp.
TTGTTGATGGCCAGCTGGTACCGCCGAGAAGACCTATAAGTCGCATTATTCTTGTACTCCGTTACCTGAAATATCACGATCAAGTTGTTAAGCCCTTAGTGCCCCTAGTCGATGGAATAATCCTCAAACCCCTGGACAACCACAGTGTATTCCGGATCCTCGAGAATGTCGACACGGATGAGTTTTTCAGCCCTATCGATTAATTTTCGACAATCTGAACTGAGATGAAACAGACAGATTTTCTTTCCTGCTCGCTCGTATTTTTTGGCAAGTTGATTGATGGCTTCAATACCGGAGTGGTCGGCAACCCGTGATTCCCTAAAGTCGATAATTATCTCTTCAGGATCATTGTCCACATCAAACTTACTGGTGAACATCTGGGCGGAACCAAAGAAAAGGGGACCGAATATCTCGTAATGTTTCACTCCTTTTTCATCAATATGTTTCCTCGCCCTAATGCGCAGAGCATTCTCCCAGGCAAAGACAAGGGCCGAAACAATGACCCCGGCAATAACGGCTATGGCCAAATCAAAGGTAACGGTTAAAAGCGTAACCAGAACAATCACCAAGGCATCTGCCAGGGGAATTTGATCGATAACACTAAAGGTACTCCAGGCAAATGTACCAACAACCACCATAAACATCAGCCCGACCAGTGCAGCAATAGGGATCATCTCAATATAGGACGATCCAAACAGAATGAATACGAGCAAGGATAATGCCGCCACAATCCCAGACAAGCGACCGCGCCCGCCTGATTTGATATTAATGATACTTTGACCGATCATTGCACAGCCACCCATACCGCCCATAAATCCATTAACAATATTTGCTGTTCCCTGGGCGATGCTTTCCTTATTTGCATTACCATGGGTGTTGGTCAAGCCGTCAATAAGGTTTAAGGTCATTAGTGACTCAATTAGGCCAATTGCTGCAATGATGGCAGCATAAGGAAAAATAAAATAGAGGGTTTCAAGATTAAATGGAATGACAGGCACATTAAAAACCGGCAGTCCGGCCTCAATGCCAGTGCCGCCATTGGCCTGGACAAATGACAGTACCGTTGCGGTATCTATCCCCGTAAATATCACCAGTAACGCTACTGATACGATGGCAACCAGAGCCGCCGGTACTTTTTTGGTAACTTTAGGAAAGGTATACAAGATAGCCATTGTCAGGGCGACCAGGCCTAACATGGTGAATAATTGGGAGCCTTGCATCCATGCCCCCTCAACTTTGAACATTCCCAGCTGAGCTGTAAAAATCACTATTGCCAGTCCATTAACAAAGCCCATCATCACCGGATGGGGTATGAGTCTCACAAATTTTCCAAACCGAAAAACTCCTGCCAAGATCTGGATCAATCCTGCCAGCAAAAGAGTAGCAAAGAGATACTGCAAGCCTGCACCTTCACCTCCCATATCCGTACCTATTTTCACCAGGGACACCATGACAATAGCGGTAGCGCCTGTGGCACCGGATATCATTC
>JAOZLI010000186.1 GCA_029934915.1 Desulfocapsa sp.
ATATTTGGCATGAATATGGGGCACGAGCTTCTATTTATCCTCCACTCCATCAGCAAATGTGACATTACATGATAGTTTCGCGGCATAGTAAAAAATGACAATAGCGTGTTCGCCTTTTGGGCATTTGCCCAAATAAACACTATGAGTGGAAGTAAAAGTTACGCTGTTGAAAATGTGGCGGCTAAGAAGTGGGGAACACCGGAGTACCCCATGGTTTTAAAGTACTTGCATAATCAAGTTTCCAACGCCCTGTTCCACAAGAGAGAGGCGCTTGGCGAGACCGTAAGAAAGATCAACATCTCTCCCGGAAACGTAAGGTCCCCGATCGGTAACAATGGCGTGAACCATTTCTCCGGTGGCACTGTTTCTGAGTTCTACTTTTGTACCCAGGGGCATCTCCTTGTGGGCAATGGTTGCTGCATGCATATCGTATATATCGCCATTGGCCATGGGTTTGCCATGGAAATCCTTTCCGTACCAACTGGCCACAACTGCTGTTTCAGTACCTTTTTCCGGTAGTCTGATTAGTAGTTCCTGCCCTATCTGCAGATCTTTTGGATCGCTGATATTATTGTCCTTCAGAATATCAGCAACATGGACATGATATTTTTTTACTGCAAGTTCCCAGATCGTGTCCCCCGCCTTGATGGTATGTGTGATTACTTTTGAGGTGTCTGGTACTGTGCTTGTTACGGGATTGTTAAGGTGGTTAAGGTGGTTAAGGTCACTAAGGTTGTTAAGATTTTGAGTCTGTTTTACTGGCACTGCTGCAGACTGTTGCTGTGCCTTTTTTAATGATTGATCAAAGGTTTGTGGCGAAGTTACCGTCGCCCCTTCTTTTAAAAACCAGTTGCCGTTTTTGGCCCTGCCGATACTTTCTGGATTGTTTGTACGCAGTGCCTCCCAATTTGTATTGAGCCGCTTGCTCACTGCCGCAATGGTGTCGCCTTTTTGTACTTGATAGTTTATCATAATTTTGCCTCCAGTTACTGGTGATGCAAGTGTTGCGCCATGTTTCTATGTTCTCGTTCAATCGTTGTTTACTTTCTTGTCGTCATATTTCTGACTTTTGTTGAGTTATTTTTTCCGTGCTTGTGAACGTCGCTGGCGTCGTAAAAACTTATCTAACCACGAAGGGCACGAAGGAAGGAATGACAATAGCAAGTTCTGTCAATATTATGGGTAATGTGGGGTTTGTTTTTTCAGGAATACGGCATGACCTTGGAAATCTGGTTAATTCCCATAAATTGGTCGAATGCATTGATTTATCTAACCGGTTGTGGGATATCAGAAGAAAGTCAGGAGGTGCTCTTTAAACCTTTCTACACCATACGAGCAGACGGGACAGCGAGCGGACTTGTAATTGTTCAAAAAATGCTTGGTGAGATGGATTGTGCCATTCAGGTGGAGAGCAGAAAGTACGAGGGTACGATTTTTTCTATATGGATGCCGGTTGGGTTGGCATAATTTATTAAAGCAGCGATGAAATTTTACCTTTAAATTCTGCAAAAAGATCTGAGTTATCTATCTCCTGGGAAATGCAGGCAAGTAATTCAAAAATACGGGCAATATCTTCCTCTCCTTTTTCACTCCAGCGTTGGCGACAATCTTCGTAAACCATATCAGCTACAGGTCCCACGGTTGCAAAGAGGGCTTCTTTTAATTGTGCAAGTGCCTTGCTTGTTTCTTCGGTGATCTCTTTTGGTTGCTTTGGTAATGCTTCTGCCACTGGAGCACTTTGTTCTGTCTGTGGACCACTGCCAAGTGTTCTGTCGAGTTCCGGACCTAACATCGTGGCTGTGGTAGTTACAAGGGCTGTATTGCTACCTGTTTCACAAAGAACAAGAAGAACAGAGTTGCTATTTACAGGAATGGTCAGGATGGTGAATCTATCGTAGCGGATGGACATGGTTTTGGGGGTAAGTCCTTTTACCGCTGCCATCTGCATCATACGTTTGATATTATTGCTTGCATCCCTTGCCATGGTGTCATCAAAAAAATCGGGTAGGCTGGGGGCAAGGATGTCTACATTGTTTACGACAATGCAGGAACCAATAACTCCGGGAAGGACTGCTAACTCTTGTAAAACAGTTTTCATTTTTTATAGTTATCCTATTTTATAGCAAATGCTGAGCGTATCTGATCCGCTACGTCATCGGCAGAACTATTTGCATCCAGAATCATGCCCAGTATCTTTCCGGCTTTGGGTATGATGAGCAGGGACGTTCCATCTTCCATCTGCATATGGATGCGGCGTGGAGATTTTGTCTTCAGGGTTTTACGTAAGTTACTGCTGGTGATGATGCAATAAATAATGAGTTCGCCAAGGGCCATGTTGGGAGCAGAGTGCACTACAATTTTACCTGATTTATTCAGGATATAAAAATAGTGAATCCCCCGAATAGCTGTAAGTACTGTTACAGTGGCCTGGAAATCGGGGTCCTGTTCTGCTTTATCGGATGTGTATGATATGGTTGGCTCGTTCATTGTTTCGTTCTGTTCATCCTGTTGTTTTGCAGCGTTGAGAAGAATATAACCCAGAGGGTGCTCTATATTTCGACTTCTGGTGACGCTTTCATTCAGTGCAATACTCGGGTTTTGCCAGGAAACAATGTTGTATGCAGCCTCGATTCCTATGAGTTGTTTGTATTCGGCATCAACCAGGGTACCATCGTCGAAGAATAAAAAGCCCTGTTTGTTTGCTGACTCAACAAAAACTTTGCAGCTGTGTCGCTCCTGTTCCAACATCTGCAGAAAGGAAGCAATGGATATACCGCTGATGCTTCCTTTGCTGCTATCATGGGAAATTGATTCTTGTTGGCTGCTGTCTGACATAGTTAGTGCCTTACTCCTAAACTTCTGTAAGAGAAAGTAAGAGTTTGTAACATGTTTGTTTTATATGAAAAAATAGGCTATTAGACTGAAGGCTGAAGACTTTTAGGAAGGGCAAATAAGCACATCCCCTAACAGCCTTAAGGCTAATAGCCTTGCGGGATTGCCCGCTTTAGTTAATCATCTTTGTTTTTTCGAGCCATTTTTCGAACAACCAATTCCATACTGCGTTTCAACAGATCAACTGAGTTATACACATGATCCACTTCATCGTTGGATTCAGCTGGGGGTGTGTATACAAGCGGGGTGTCCAGTTTTCCGGAAACGATTGCTTTAGTATCTTCAGTAAGTTTTTGTAACCGGTTAAGAATAAAACGGGAAGTAAAGAAAAAGTTGATAAGAAAAGCTAACAATATTCCGCCAAGTGATATGGGGTTTGCCAGAATTGGAAGTGCTTCCATAAAACTGATAGATGGCAGTTTTACAGAAATAATACCCCGAACATCACCAACTTTGTAATGAAAGGCTTTTTGGTCGCCATATTTTTCGAGAACTGCAGGAGGGGCGTCAGCGGGATCACCGTGGCATTTCAAACAACCTTCTTTAACAATAAGAGGACGGGCATAACGATAGAAGTCACCTTCGTATTCTGCGACGTATTTTGTTGTATTATCTAGGGTGAATTTGAGAATGGCACTCTGCTCAAAAGCATCCGGTAGATTGGCTTGCTGCCTGACATTGTCACTGGTAACGGTAAATGTAGCACGTGTCGCAGTCTTGTTGGCGATGGTGGAGAGTTCTCTGGTGGCAAGAGCAGGGTTCTTTCCGAAAAACGTGGTGTCGTCACCAGTGGTATGAACTGCCAGGTAGTCTTCGAATTGGGGGCTGAGCTTGTTTACCCATACCATACCTGAGCTTGCTACCCAGGATCTGAAGGAGACAACCTGATCGGCAACTGCCTGAGCCTCGTTCCGAAGCACCTGATCCCTTAGTTGACCAAGACCTGCAAACAGGGAACCCATGATCAACAAAAGCGTGATAAAAAACACAATCATTGCTTTTGATCGTAAACTCATCTTCTTGCCCATTGTGAAATCTCCCTCATTATGGAATGCGAATAAAATCGAAATGCTGTCAGTAGAAGTCTGTTAGGTTTAATTATTAAATCACATGGAAATTGAGAAGTGAAGGTTTTTTTATTGCTCCCTTCGTTGTTTACTTTTTGGAAACAGGCTGGAGTCAGTATGTGGCAGAAATATTGAAGCAACATAGTGATCCTTAAATGTCGGTACCTCTGAGAGTTCAAAACTTGTCATTTTTCTCACAACCTGCACCACGTTTTTACGTATATGGTTGGAAAGCTCACTCATCCAGGCACCCATCAGTGAGCCATTTCCTACATACTGGATCTTATCGGGATCTACCTCCGGAAGCAGCCCCACACTCATGGCACTGTCAAGATCAATATAGGAACCAAAACCACCCGCCAGAATGATCTGTTCCAAATCCTGCACCCCAAGGCCAACCTGTTCAAGCAGGGTTGAGACTCCAGCAAAGATAGCAGCTTTGGCACGGATAAAATTCTCAATATCCACCTCATTGATGACGATATCATGGTCGGCTGCACACTCGTCTTTCCAGGCCAGCACGTACTCCATGCCGCTTCGCCCTTCGCGGATATGGGGAGAATCTATATCGTTGAATTTTCCGCTTCGGTTTACAACCTTATGCTCAAACAGTGTGGCAACAATGATAAGCAGACCGGAACCACAGATACCAAGGGGCGCCTTATTGCCTTCGGTTATGTTCATTGGTTCAAAGGTTTCCGGGTTCAGGCTGAAATCGGATATCGCTCCTTCAACGGCGCGCATTCCGTGTGTGATCCCTCCACCTTCAAAGGCGGGACCGGCAGAACAGGCCGCGCAGGCCAGCCAATCCTTGTTGCCAATCACTATTTCCGCATTAGTACCCACATCAATAAAGAGGGTGAGTTTGTCGGTTCGATACATGCCGGAACCCATTACTCCTGCCACAATATCTCCTCCCACGTAGCTGGAAATGGCGGGGAAAAGCAGCGCCACGCACTGTTCAGGCAGGTTGAGATGGAGATCGGCGGCACGAAATGGTGGGAAAAATGTGGAAACGGGAACGTAGGGAGCACGTCTGATATTGTCCGGTTCCAGTCGAAGGAGCAGATGCGTCATGGTTGTATTGCCGGCAATGGTAATGGAATTGATTTCATCCACCGTGATTGCGCCATGACCGCACTGGTACGGAGCTTTTGCCGTTTTTA
Source organism: Desulfocapsa sp. (assembly GCA_029934915.1). Lineage (GTDB taxonomy): Bacteria > Desulfobacterota > Desulfobulbia > Desulfobulbales > Desulfocapsaceae > Desulfocapsa. The sequence continues at coordinate 5,126 of JAOZLI010000186.1, forward strand.
GCATTCTTTTGATAAGGGTGTTGATGGTATCCACCACCAGATCCTGCATCATGGCAAGGCCCTTGGGTTTCTCGGCGTAAATGATCCTGGCGATCACATCTTCACCGTAGCTCATCTGGGGATTGTAGGCTGACTCTTTGGCCAGGATCTCACC